>JAOZQV010000035.1:0-13727 GCA_029932035.1 Deltaproteobacteria bacterium
ATTGTTCGTGATAATCAGATAGAAAAGGCGATTAGGGATCTGAAGAGAAAGCTAACCAAGGAAGGGTTTTTTTCCGAAATCAAGGAAAGACGTTTTTATGACAAGCCCAGCGTCCAGAAGAAGAAAAAACAGGCAAAGGCAGCCAAAAGGCGTCGCAAGAGGGTAAGAAGGTTCTAAGTAAAGAGTTTGGGCTGATGAAAAGAGAGTTTTTCTCTTGACAAAGATAGGGGTAGCAGGTAAATACGCAAAAGCTGTTGGCCCCTTAAGCCCATCAACCCTGAACTCGATGTAAGAGGCTGAGCAATCATGAAAGATCCAGTGAATTCCTCCAAAAAATCTTCGGCTAAAGGCGGGGACGTTTCTTCCCCTTCCGGTTTCTTCCCACGGTGGATGAACATAAACATTATTGCTCAAGATGTGGGTTTTTTCATTTTAGGCCTCATCGGAGCTTCGATCGTGGGATGGGTTATCTTTCCAGCGGTGCTCTATTCCAAACACCCCCAGCCGATCAACTTCAATCACGCCCTTCATCTCGACTCTGAAAAAGTGGATGGCATAGAGGGAGAAACAAAGGCTGAAAAGTGCTTGTCTTGTCATGTATTTCGTGATGACGGTACATTTGCCGGCATCCCGAAATTAGAAAAATGCACCGAATGCCACGACGACCCCGAATCCCCCCTTGGAGAGACCCCTCAAGAAAAAGCGTTCATGACAAAATATGTCGCTGATGATAAGGAAATTCCCTGGTTCGTCTACTCTAAACAACCTGACTGTGTATATTTCCCCCATATCGCCCACGTCAAAATGGGTAACATAGATTGTACCACCTGTCATGGGGACTTTGCCGATAACGAAAAGCTCCCCTTATATGTGAAGAACAGGTTGACCGGTTACAGCATGAATATCTGGGGCGAACGGATTTCCGGTTTCTATTGGAACAAGAAGTTCTCGGATCGTATGAAGATGGATGACTGTGCCAGGTGCCATACCGAGAAGGGCCAGGAACAGAACAACGCCTGTTTTGTGTGTCATAAGTAAGGGGATAAGGACTATGAAATTAACCAGAAGGAACTTCATCGCAGCTGTCATTGGCGGGGTGGCGGGCATTCAGGCAACCCCCCTGCCCTGGAAACTCACTGATGATGTGGCCATATGGACTCAAAACTGGCCATGGGTGCCGGTCCCCCCAACGGGTGAGTTTGCAGAGGTCAGCTCGGTGTGCAATCTCTGTCCCGGTGGATGCGGCATCGCGGTAAAAAAGGTGGACGAGAGGGCCATAAAGATCGAAGGCCGCACCGACTATCCCGTCAACCCGGGAGGCATTTGCCCTGTGGGTATGGGCGGACTCCAGTTGCTTTACGACGAATCTTTAAGGTTTACCGGTCCCATGAAACGTGCTGGTCTCAGGGGTGCGGGCCAATTCACGGAAATTTCCTGGGGCGAGGCCTTTGACATAGTGGCCGGGAGAATTTCAACCCTTCGCAAGAAAGGAATGCCTGAGGCAATTGCTGCCGTAGACGGAAATCCTGAAGGGACAACCGTATCGGCCCTGATCAAACGGCTGATGAGGGCGATGGGAAGCCCTAATTATGTCAGGCCCCCTTCCATAACCGACACCTACCGGATGGGAAACCTCCTTATGCAGGGGACACTGTCCCCCATGGCGTATGACCTTGAAAATTCTGATTACGTCCTGAGCTTCGGTGCTGGCCTCCTTGAGGGATGGGGAGCGCCAGGCAGGGTGATGAACGCGTGGGGCATGTGGCATGACGGCAATCCGTCCAAGAGAAAAACCCGGATTGTACAGGTAGAGTCAAGGGCATCAAACACAGCTTCCAAGGCAGATATGTGGGTCGCCCCCAGGCCCGGGACCGACGGCGCTTTGGCCCTGGGGCTTGCTCACGTGATCATCAAGTCAGGTCAATATGATGCCCGGTTTGTAGCTGAACATTCTTCCGGCTTTGATGATTGGAGATCATTGGAGGGAACGACTCACACCGGTTTCAAAAGGCTGGTCCTTGAAAAATACTCTCCCGAACAAGTGGCAAAAATAACCGGAGTAAATCCGAAAACCATTGTCTCTCTGGCCAAGGGCTTTGCCAGTGCAAAGGCCCCGGTTGCAGTTTACGGCAAAGGGAAAGATAGTCTGAACGGCAGTTTGTATGAGTTCATGGCAGTTCAGAGCCTGAATGCCTTAGTGGGGAGCATAAACAGGTCCGGGGGAGTCCTTCTGCCTGACCCCATTCCATTAAGCAATCTTCCTATCTTGAAAGTGGATGCTATTGCGAGCGAGGGGCTCAAGAAACCGAGACTCGATCAGGCAGGGACGATGCGATATCCGTTCACCGATAGCCTGATTAACAATTTTACAGATGCCATTAACAATAGCCCCAAATCCCCTGTGGACACACTCCTTGTATTCTCGGCTAACCCTTTCTTTACTCTCCCTGACGGGGGCGGTTTTAAAAACGCCCTGGAAAAAATTCCGTTTATCGTCAGTTTTTCCCCTTACCGTGATGAGACGGCCAATATGGCTGATCTTATCCTCCCTGACTGTACCTATCTCGAAAAGATAAATGATACTGTCTGGCCAACCGGTCTGCAGTATCCTCTTTACGGATTATCGAAGCCGGTGGTAGAGCCACTGTATAACACGAGAAACACCGGGGACGTTGTAATAGAGTTGTCAAGGGCCATCGGTGAATCGGTGGGGGCCGGCTTTCCGTGGGAAAATTTCGAAGAGGCCCTCCAGGCAAGGGCAAAAGGGCTTTTTGATGCCGGAGGAGGGCTTGTGAGTTATGACTCTGATGCCCCTGCATGGCAAAGGAAAACAGCCGGAAAAGGCCCCAAGCCCGGGTATAAGTCCTTTGATGAAATGTGGGAGGAGATGCAGTCCGGGGGCATGTGGTATCGTCCCGTGAGTTCACCCAAAAGCTGGAAGGGGCTCTTTAACACACCAAGCGGAAAATTCGAATTCTCGAGTAAACTGATTGCCCAGGCGATTGAGGATTACTCAAACAAAATATCAAAAAAAGCGGCCCTGAAAAACATGAGCCTCGCCGCCATAGATGATGAGGCCTGTATGGCCCATTACGAAGCCCCGAAAGCCGGCGCTGATAGCTCAGCATACCCGCTCAGAATGCTCCCCTATGAAATGATGAATTTAGCCAGCGGGTGGATACCGAGCCCACCTTTTCTGTATAAGACTATCTTTGAAAATCAGCTTTTAAAGGATAAATCCTTTGCCGCTGTCAATCCCAAGACAGCCGCCAAATACAACCTTAAAGAAGGCGAGCTGGTTGCTGTCAAGTCGCCGGTCGGAGAGTTGCAGGTGCGCATAAATCTCTTTGAAGGGGCAATGCCCGGTATTGTCTATTTACCCTTAGGGTTCGGGCATACCGCCTATGACGAGTTTTTGAAGGGCAAGGGTGTCAATCCCAATAATATTGTCCAGGCAGGGCAAGACCCTATAAGCGGGTACCCGGTCTGGTGGAATACACCGGTAAAATTAGTTAAGGTCTAAGTGAGGTAACTCATGAAAAAAGGAAATGACCACGGGAAACATAAATATGGTATGGTCATCGATATTGACAAATGCACGGGTTGCGGAACATGCATGGTCGCCTGTGCAGCCGAAAACAACGTTTCCGTGAGGGCTGACCAATCGGACAAGGAACGTACGATCACCTGGATGCGTCTTTACAAGATCTCCAACGGTAAGGAGTTCCCCCACACCGAGGTCAGTTATTTTCCCAGGCCGTGTATGCACTGCGACCATCACCCTCCGTGCGTTTCCGTCTGTGTTGCCACTGCCACGAAGTTGGATTTCAATACCGGGATCGTCAGCCAGATATATACCCGATGCATTGGTTGCAGGTATTGCCAGGCTGCCTGCCCCTACGGCGCCAGGTATTTCAACTGGTGGGACGCATTCCCCCAGGATAAGGGAATGGATCGCTACCTGACACCCGAGGTCTCGCCTCGAATGAGGGGTGTAGTCGAAAAATGCACTTTCTGCCATCACCGGCTGATGCGGGCGAAAACCTTAGCCTATGCCGAGGACCGGCGGGAGCTTGAAGAGGGTGAATATGTTACCGCCTGCACAGAGGCCTGCCCGGCCCAGGCCATTACCTTCGGGGACTTGAATAATCCCGAGCATGAAGTCTCCAAACTCATAAAGCACCCCTTTACATTCAGACTTTTGGAGCGGATCGGCACGGAACCGAAGGTCTATTACCACTCCAGCAGGGATTGGGTTCGCAAGTTAGGCGACAACTTCCTGCCCGGCGAATATACGCCAGTGGTTAATAAGACCTGGGCGGAAGAGGAATGGTCCACAAAACCGGGACGCGATGAGTTTTAGTTTTTTAGGTTTCAGGAGGACAAGTAATGGATTCGCCATTATTACCGCATGGAGTTAAGAGATGTTCCACATGGGCCTTTTTTTTCTGGACCCTGCCGTGGTTAGCCCTCTTGGCATGGGGGGGGCTATCGGCCTTCCTATGCCTGTGGAAGGGGTTGAACCAGACAAACATGAGCAATGTCTTTGCCTTTGCCCTCTGGATCGTATTTGATTTGGCAGTAATCGCCTTAGGCGCCGGCGCATTTTTTACCGGATTCCTTACCTATATTATGGGTCAAAAGGAATTGAAGAATATCATCAAACCCGCGGTGATCATAGGCTTTATCTGCTATTCAGGCGCCATGGCCATGTTGGGCATCGACATTGGACAGCCGATCAGAGGGTGGTTCATCTTCTGGCACGCCAATATACATTCCATGTTGGTTGAAGTGTCCTTTTGTATCACATGTTATCTGATGGTTCTGGCAATTGAGTTCATACCGATTATTTTAGAAAACAGAAAGTTAGAAGAGATAAAAGAACTCCGGATTTTTGGACATAGCCTCCATGAAATCATGGCAGTTTTTGCCGCAACCGGTACTTTTCTGTCGTTCTTTCACCAGGGGTCATTAGGCGGCATGTTCGGTGTTATGTATGCGAGACCCTTTGCAGCGCGGGAGGGCTTTTATATATGGCCCTGGACATTCTTTCTTTTTGTTCTTTCAGCAATAGCCTGTGGACCCTGTTTCACCATCCTCTGTACGAAGCTGACCGAATTCTTTTCACGTAAAAAGCTTGTTCCTGACAGCGCTATTCAGCTCCTTGCAAAGATATCGGCATGGCTCCTCTCTCTGTATATGGTCTTAAAGATTGCTGATTATTTGGGCTGGATGTACGGTATCATCCCGAGGTCAGGGCTCACATTTGAGAGCTTTTTCAGGGAAGGGCCATACGGTGTCTATCTCGTTGTATGCGAGATAATTGTCTGCGGTATCTTACCTGCGATTATCCTTATGGTACCAAAAGGGAGGCAGAACCAGGGATGGCTCATCATCGCATGCCTGTTAAACTGTACAGGGATTGTCCTGAACCGTTTCCTCTTTATTGTAGTAACTCTGGCAATACCCGTAATGCCCTTTGACAGGTTCTGGGGCTACCTCCCCACGTGGCAGGAATGGGGTATCGGATTCGCAGTTATCGGGTATGGATTCCTGCTGTTTTCAGCCGCCTACCGATATCTACCCATATTTCCCAAAGAAAGAGAGTTGAACCCTATTACAGAATAGTGGAGAGTGAAATACAATGACACCGTTTTCTTTTGAATGGCAGTGGAATATTGAATATATGATATTCTTCGGGCTCCTCTATATCGCCCTCGGCATCATAGGCATAGGTATTATCGTCACAGTGATAAGGACCGGCCTGCAGGCGCTCGGATTCATGAGGGAGAGGCATTTCTAAATTAGAAGTTAAATCCACAGAACCGTGTCCTGCAGCCAGTGAACATTGTCCTGAGATGGATAATCTAAGTTGAAATGGAGCCCGCGGCTCTCCTTTCGGAGGGAGGCGCAACTGATAATCAGTTCGGCCACCAAGGCAATGTTTCGGAGTTCAAGCAGGTCCTGAGTTACTAGGAAGTCCCAATAATACTCCTTGATCTCTGATTGTATATTTTCTACCCGGGTCTTTGCCCGTGCCAACCGCTTGTTCGTCCTCACAATCCCCACATAATTCCACATAAAGCTCCTGATTTCATCCCAGTTATGTGAAACCACCACCATTTCCTCGCTGTCTGTGGCGCTGCCAGGGTCCCACTTGGGGGCCTTAGGAAAGGATTCGT
This sequence comes from Deltaproteobacteria bacterium, assembly GCA_029932035.1. GTDB lineage: Bacteria > Desulfobacterota > DSM-4660 > Desulfatiglandales > Desulfatiglandaceae > Desulfacyla. Next base: position 6,183 of record JAOZQV010000035.1, read on the forward strand.
CCCTTTTGTCCTCCATCTCCGCAGCCGATTGCAGCGCAGTACGTCTTGCAAAGACAAGGGCTTCAAGGAGTGAATTGCTGGCGAGGCGGTTTGCTCCATGCAATCCCGTGCAGGCGACCTCGCCGATTGCGTATAGATTGCGCAGGCTTGTTTTTCCGTACTCGTCTGTGAGGAGTCCGCCGCACATGTAATGGGCAGCAGGGACCACCGGAATTGGTTCTTTGGTAATATCAACCTGGTACTTCAGGCAGGTCTTATGAATATGGGGAAACCTGTCAGTAATAAACCCCGAGTCTTTATGGCTGATATCCAAGTAGACGCATTCATCCCCGCTCTTTTTCAGTTCCATGTCAATGGACCGGGCCACAATATCCCTGAATGCCAGGTCCTTGAGGGGATGGTATTTCTCCATAAACCGGTTTCCTTTTTTATCCAAAAGTACGCCCCCCTCTCCCCTGACCGCCTCGGAGATCAAAAAGCTCTTGGCCAAGGGGTGATATAGGCAAGTGGGGTGGAACTGGACAAATTCCATATTGGCGACTTTGGCCCCGGCACGATATCCGATGGCAACCCCATCCCCCGTGGCAATATCAGGGTTGCTCGTATACCGATATACCTTGCCGGCGCCTCCGGATGACAAGACAGTAACCTTAGACAAAAAGGTAATTATATCGCCCTGTTCTACGTCTAAGACATAGGCCCCCCAGCAGGTCTCGCTGGTTTCAGTGGCGATGATCCCGCGGCGGATCAACTTGGATTTGGTTATGAGGTCTATCGCCATATGGTTTTCATAGATTTGGATGTTTCCATTCTCTTCTGCGCGATCGAGCAGGATACGTTCCACCTCCCGGCCAGTCAGATCTTTGGTGTGAACTATTCGACGTTTCGAGTGTCCACCCTCGCGGCCGAGATCAAGGGCCGCTCCATCTTTTTCCTGGTGCGAAAAACGGACCCCCATGGTAATAAGTTCTTCAATTCTCTCAGGACCCTCTTCTACAACAAGCCTCACAATATCCTCATGGCAGAGGCCACCCCCCGACTTGAGGGTGTCTTTTATGTGGAGATCAAAGCTGTCGTCCTGATCAAACACCGAGGCGATACCTCCCTGGGCATAGTTGGTGGACCCTTCTGCCTTGTCCTTCTTGGTTACTATAGCCACACTCCCTGTTTTGGCTGCCTCTAAGGCAAAGCTCAGCCCGGCGATACCGCTCCCAATAACCAGATAATCCGTTATAATTTCCATGTGTGCTCCGTAGGGAAAGAATCCTGAACCAAAGATGTCTCGCGCAAAGACGCAAAGTCTAAAACGTATCGTTCTGCTTACAATGGCTAAATAAAAAATCTTTCGCAAATATGATTGACAAACTCGTAAAAAGTCTCCAAGACCGTCACTCCCTCGAAAGCGGGAGTTCAGAACTGGTTGATTTGACTGGATTCCCGCTTTCGAGGAATGACGACAACGGCGCTTTCCAACTTTTTACGAGACCATCATGATTTGATTTTAATAAATAGGTGCCAAGTAACCTTTGAACCTCTACCACGATATCAGCCTGTTGCCATATGCTCAAGTATTTTATTCGGCAACCTCCCTCTTGTGGGAATTGCTCGCCGGAACTCCGAGTTGATCAACAATCTTTTATCCTACCCGAATTCCCGACACCACATGGAATGAAAGATTACATGGAATATGCAAAGGATATCAGAGCTCTTTCTCGAGAATTCGTTCAATTGACTGCCAGGGAGGATTTGGACAAGAAAGTAGGCCTTGGGTTTTTGGACGCCTTCTTCTGGTGGCTTCAGTCTCATTTTGCACAGAAACGTGTTTGGGTCGTTGCGCCGTGTGATTCAAAAGCGAAGGATTTTGATCAGCGATGGCAGGATTGTTTAGAGAACCATTTCATCGCCGTCGGTTGGAGCAAAATCGGGGACCTTTCTCAGGTAACGAAAAAAAGTGAAATAAAAGGGCTTTACTCTAAAGCCTTTCCTAACCATCAAGGGTAAACAATCTCAAAACTGCGGCACACTGTGGCGATTTGTAAAAGAGATGAAGAAAGGAGATCTTATTGTTGCTCGCCAGGGACGGAACGAGGCCATCGGGGTAGGCGCAATTGATCAGGAGTACCGATTTGAACCGAACAAAAAGGATTTCAAGCATGTGGTAGGTGTCAACTGGGATGAGGACTTCACTCCGAGAAAAGCTTCCAACCAATTTGGTATGCAGACGGTACATGAGGTAATTCATCTGACGTACGAAGAAATACTGCAGGCCTCAGAGCCTGAGGGCACAAACGGGCCTGTGGTAGGAGACCCTGCCCCGGATGTTCGCGCAGTCAGCAGCCTGATTTCAGAATATAGAAACATCATTTTGTATGGTCCGCCCGGAACAGGGAAGACATATCTTGTGCGAGAGGCCGCCCTCTACTGGCTGGCAAGGGCCAACAAAATCTCAGTGACAGATGCGGGAAAACATTATTTATCTTTTGTTCAGTTCCACCCTTCTTATGGTTACGAAGACTTCATCCGAGGTTTGACCGCCAGCACTGATTCAGAAGGACGGCTACATTACCTTTACCGCGACGGTCTGTTTGTGGAAACTTGTCTAAAAGCGCAACTTGCTGGTAACAAGAGGCAATTCGTCCTCATTATTGACGAAATCAACAGGGGTGATATACCTCGTATCTTCGGTGAACTCATGTGTCTTCTTGAGTACCGTGAACGTAAGTATCAAATTAACCTTCAATATCCGGATAAAGATGGGAACCGGGCCTTCTATGTGCCAGAAAATTTGCATGTGATAGGAACAATGAATACGGCCGATCGAAGCATCGCTCTCTTGGATACCGCACTCAGAAGGCGGTTTCAGCTTCACGAAATTTTGCCAGATTCCGGGAAAATCACATCGCTGATACAGGTAGGGTCATCAGATGAAAAGTGCGAACCCCGTACAATTCTTGAGATCATCAATAAAAACATTAGAGATCAAGGTTTGCGCGAAAAACAGATCGGGCATAGCTATTTTATGCAAGCAGATGGAACAGCGATCGATGACTTGGGCGTTCTCATGGGTCGTTTTAACGGCCAAATCCTGCCCCTTTTGCAGGAATATTTTTTTGATGACATGGAGGCCTTGAATAATGTGGTGGGGAGCAAATTTGTGAACCTTAAAACCGGAGCAATTGTCCGGCATACTGACCAAGACGCCTTCTGGGAAGCGCTTAAGGCACTATTGAAAGAAAATCCAAAAGGATCTCCTGCCTGATAATGCAAGGCATCACAAAAATGGATGGGTATTATAGCCGTATCATCGCTGAACGAGGCAAGGGAGAAGAAGTTGAACTAACTCCCCGGCAAACCGGGTATTTGGCCGAATTGCGCTCTTTTCCATCCAATAGAAATCCGATTTATTCGGGGACGTCTTAACGTTGAAAAACAGATTGTCTTGAATTTGCGGCGGCCTGCCATCTTTTCCTGCTTTAATCTGTTCTTTGGCAGTTAGAATTTCATAAATAAAGGGCAATGGCAGGCCAGGATTATCTTCGACAATCTGACCAATAGTCGCCCAATACTCAATTTGCCCGGCGATAGAGCGTTTATAAATTTTGGATTTTATTTTTGCATTTTTTGCAAGTTCATCGGATATTTTCACAGCTATTGGCATTTCTTCATTCCCCCGGGAGATTCCGGTTCACCTTGCACGTCATGGGCTTGCCCTTCCTTATGGAGGCGAAGCAGGTCATGCACTCATCACAGGGGATAATCTCACTTTCCTTTCCTGCGAGGATCTTGCCTGCCGAATCGGGATCGGCAATCATCTGGCGACCTAAAGCGACCACATCTACCAGCGAATCATGAACCGATTCGATGGCAACAGTCCCATCTCCAAGTTTACCGACCGCAATTACGGGAATGCCTGCCGCTTCCCTGATCCTCGCAGTAAGCGGGACATTTGCCCCTGCCGGCTGCTCCTCTGGAAAGGCGGAAGCCGGAAGAAGGAAGCGTCGGTCGTCTACTTCCAGCCAGGAGCCCTGGGGGATTAACGAGACATCCAAGGTATCCACACCCTCGAATGCTAAGATTCGACTAACCGCAAGAGCATCCTCCACTGTCTGCCCGCCTTCCACCTTTTCCACGGCATTGATGCGGAACAAGATGGGATAGTCTTTTCCGAGCCTTTCCCTTGCCGCCCTGACCACTTCAAGTGCTAAGGTGGCCCGTCCTCTGGCGTCACCCCCATAATGGTCATTGCGTTGATTTGTGAGTGGGGACAGGAACTGGCTGATCAAGTAGAGATGTGCCCCATGGATCTCCACCCCGTCAAAACCGGCATCAGCCGCACGGCCCGCTGCATCCGCGAAGTCGGAGATCATCCGTTCGATCTGCGTCAGGTTCATGTCAAAAGGCGCCACATCAGGTCTGAAGGCAAACCCCGAGGGTGAGGCCCCTTGCATTTCCCCGCCGCCGGGAAAACACCGGGCGCCCGCGTGGCTGATCTGCAAGACCGCCGCAGCGCCTAATTTCTTGATAGAATCGGCAAGACGCGCCATGCCGGCTACCTGACCATCCTCCCACAGTCCCAGGCTGCCCGGGACTATGCGACCGTCAGACCGCACCGTGGTTGCCTCCACAATGACAAGCCCCACATCCTTTGACCGTTCAGTGTAGAACTGGATGATCGCGTCTGTAACGCGTCCTTCCGGGCTGCCGTAGTTAGTGGTCAATGGCGGCAGGGCAACCCTGTTGCGAAGCCGCATGCCGTTGATCATCACTTCATCCCGCAGTGTGGCCATTATAATTACCTCCCTCTCTAATTTATCAAAAGCGCCCGAGGCTGAACTCGGAGGATGTCAGAGGCGACAATTATAAGATAACGGTCTTCAGATATCAATGGAAAAGCCGATACAGATGAACTGGAACCGAAAATGTCTCACGCAAAGGCGCAAAGCCGCAAAGATAAAAAACTATGAATGAGATTACAAAAATCATTGTTGAGGTAGCTTATTACATGAAGGGTGGGACAGGCCTGTTGAAAGCGCTCAACGAAGTTATGATGGCACATGCGTTAAACAGAAGAGTTGTAATAGGCTATAGATTTTCTTTGCGGCTTTGCGCCTTTGCGTGAGGAAAAAACTGAAGCCGTACTGCTCTGTCAAAGATGCAGACACGACCGGTTCTTGACATTGCCCTCCACAAATGCTCTTTTATTCATTGTGAAGCGTTTATACAGACTGGTCTTCAATTATACCGATAGACAGGAGGATTTGAATTATGAATGAAGAAAAAATCAAAAAAAAGACCCAGGAAACTGCAAAAAAACTCTTTGGAACGGGTGTCAGGATAGACCCACCCTATAAAATGTGGAAGGAATTCAACAGAGATCTGGCGAACGATTTTTCGAGATTCATAACCGGAAATCTCTATTCTCGGACTGTCCTTACCTTACCGGAAAGGCAGATGGTTGCATGTGCCATGTTAGCGGCGATCCGGGCGGGAGATGAATTAAGGCTCCACGTCAATGCAGCCTTGAATGTGGGATGCAGCCCAAGAAAACTCGCAGAAGTCTTCTTCCAGGTCGCTACTTACGCAGGGATGCCAGCTGTCAACGAGGCGCTTTCGATTTACCGGGACGTCCTCAAAGAGAGGGGAGAGTGGCCGATTCAAGACTAAACCGGACAAGACGGAAGCAGGCAGAGATTTTACCAGGAAGCGCACGAAGGGCACCAAAAGAGGTTTTAAGGATTGGCTTTAGCGTCGACCATTCAGATTTCCTTCATACTCAGAATCACATACTCAGAATCGAACATCCCTCAAGCTAACTGCAAAAGAGTATGATTAAGATTACGAGTATGATTATGAACTTTGAATGATTCTTTCCTTATAGCTCAACCTCCACAAGAGCCCCGGCAGGGAGCTCAAACGAATCCACGATGGTTAAAGTACTTCCGTGATCTTTTTGCTGGTAGGTTATTTTGTATATACCGGGTTTCAGCGGCATGGGATCAAAAGACCCTCTCAGAAAAACGGTTCGGATTTCCTCCCCCTTGCCGTTGAGCTCAATGAACTTGATGCGATAGGGGGGCTTCATTCCAGACTGGGGAATGAGTTTAACGCCGGTATTGATGGGAAACTCATTCATCTTTCCTTCTTGAATAGTGACATCGCCGAGATAGGAATTGGAGCTGCCATGCTCGTCTTTTCTATAAATAAACCGATAAGTTCCAGGGGGAACCAATTGGGGATCAAAACCCATTCTAAACCCTGCCACAGGTTTTCCGGTTTCCCTATCCTGAAGTTCCCAGAAGCGAACCCTCTTTGGAAGCCATTCTGCAGGTACGGGATTCAGGGCCGTGGTGAGTGGCGCCTCGGTAACTTTATCCGGTTCTATGGTGACTTCTGCTAACGTAAGCGTGCTGGCTCCATGTTCGGATTGCCGCCATATGAGATCGTATTCGCCGGATGGCACAATCTGTGTCTCAAGCGGTTTGAAATGGGCAAACACTTTTTTTGACGCGGGATCTTGAAGTCCCCAGAACCGGGGCTGCTTTACCCAGGTAGGTTTAACAGGCCGAATCCCGGTCTTCAATATAACATCTGTTGTTTTCCGGGATTCCACGGAAATCACTTCGCCGAGAATCACTTCACCGTGTCCATGTTCACTCTGCCGCCACACAATCTGGTATTCGCCTGGCGGAACAAGCTGGTCCTCAAGACCCCGGAATCGCGCCTTTTCTTTCCCTGTCTCAGGGTCGATCAGTTTCCAGTAATATGGTGGTTTAAGCCATGGGTCATACTTTAAAGAGATCGTTCCAGGGCCTTTAGCCTTTATCCGGATGGAAGTAGATTTTTTGGAGATTTTCTGCTCGATGGGGGCAGGCTCAGGAGTCGGTTCTGCCTTGATCTCCTTTTTTTCCACCACACTCTCCTTTATCTGATTCAGGGCCGCCAGGAGATCTGTGGCGTTTGAGGTGGAAAAATATTTCCCGCCCCCGGCGTCGGCGATACAGCCAAGCTGTTTTTCCGCATCGCCCTTGACACCAAGACCCACAACATGCATCACAAAATTGATGCCACTCTCCTTCAATGATCTGGTCAGGGCACATGGGTCTTTTCCACATGTCTCTATTCCATCGCTGACAAGAACAATCGTACTTGCATACTCGGTTCCCTTGACCTTATCAATGGCCATGGCAATGCTGTCAGAGATCGGGGTCTTTCCCTTCGGAGTTATCTTATTGATCTTGTTGATGGCCGCCTCTCTGTCGAGCCTTCCTATGGGGACAATCATCTCGATATCGGAACAATCCCCCTTCTTTCGATGTCCATAGATCATGATGCCGCACTGAATGTCGGCAGGGGTTTCCTTTAATAAGGTGTTCATGACTTCCTTTGCCACCTGGATCTTGAGCCTGCCATCAACACGACCCCACATTGAACCTGAGCCATCTAAGATGTAAAAAATCAGCGACTTGTCCGCACTAATTGCAGAAGCCGGAAGCAGCATCATAAAAACCAGGGCAACGGACATAGCTTTTAGTCTTGATACCATTT
>JAOZQV010000035.1:13827-15621 GCA_029932035.1 Deltaproteobacteria bacterium
TAATCATCTGCGTTTACCTGCCCGCTTGTGCATCGCATGGCACCGCACCGCGGCATCTTTGACAGGCGGGCCTGCGGAAATCTGCGTCCCAAAATAATTATCCCAAAACCTATATCAGGTCAAAAAATCAAATCTTGATCCGGAGATCATCATAGGCAACCGTGACCTTATAAGGGAGGTTTCTGTCAGAGATGACACGATCTACGGTTTTCTGCCAATGCGCCTGGTTGAGGGGTATGGGGTAAGGATCTCCTCCGGACGGGGGTCTTAATGGGCTTTTGGGTTCATATTTTTTGAGTATATTATTGGCGGGGTCCCCCACAACCATATCGGCCTCCCCGATATGCACCAGGAATGTCTCCTTCTTTGGTTTGAGAAGTTCAATGAAATGGATGGCCCTCTGAAAGCTCATATGATTGGGCCGGTTATTGACCGGTTCATTGAGCCAGAAGGTCTGAATGATAAGGTAGTCCGGATTGAAGAGCTCAGAGGGAGGCTCGGGGATCTTTGAAAAATCGGATGTGTAAACCACTTGGACATCCTTGCCCGAAAGGCCCTTGAATTTGATAATGAATCCCACGGAACCCTTTGCAAAGGGACCGTGAAAGGTGTCAAAGGGCAGGACCTCAAACTCTCCCACAGAAAACCCGCGGTTAGGCTCTATTGTACATATCCTTATCACCTCCATATCTTCCAAATAATCAAACCGTTTCTTGATAACTTCGTGGCTTTTTGAAGTGAGGTAAACCGGTATCGGGTCAAAGGACCCTCGGGGACCATTCCTTTTGTACGCAAAAAGCTCATCAAAACCTATATAGTGGTCACTATGCTCATGGGTAATCAAGACCCCGTCAATGGTGTCCACCTTCTGTCTTGAGAGCTGAGATCTGGCATCAGGGCCGCAATCAATGAGAAGCGTGGTCTCATTGGTTAGAAGGATGGATGTTCGCTCCCTTTTTTCGCCTTTCCGGCGCATTTCACGGCATATTAAGCAATCGCAGCTCAATTCCGGGACACCCCAGGCCCCGCCTGTTCCCAGGAATGTAATATCCATCTGCATTATCTCCTTTTGTAGTGGGTCATGGGTTCTGCTTTTAAAACTCCGGATTGTGTGGTAGGATTCGAAACAGTTTTCCAACATATCATTATTACCTGGATGGAAGTCAAATGAGAATAATATTTTTTGCCGGAAAGGGAGGGGTCGGAAAGACCAGCGTGGCCGCTGCCACAGGGATAAAGACGGCTGAAGCGGGACACAGGACCGTGGTCATGTCTCTCGATGTGGCTCACAGTCTATCAGACATCTTTGATCTGAATAAGGGCTTGATTGACGAGGATAGGGGAAGTTTGACCAAGATCAGAAAGAATCTGTGGATACAGGAGTTAGACATCCAGGAAGAGATAGAGAAGAACTGGGGAGATATCCACAAATACCTCTCAACCCTCCTGAATACCACAGGCCTGGATGAGATTCTGGCCGAAGAGTTGGCTATTTTGCCGGGGATGGAGGAAGTCAGCCTCCTTCTCCACATCAACCGCTATGTCCGGATGGAAGAATTTGATGTGATCCTCCTTGATTGTGCGCCCACAGGCGAATCGCTCAGATTTATCAGCATTCCGACCACCTTGGACTGGTATATGAAAAAGATATTCAAGGTTGAAAAGACCATTGCGAGATACGTCCGTCCCTTGGCCAAGCGATTATCCGACGTGCCTCTCCCGGGTGAAGATTATTTTGATGCCATTGAATTCCTCTTCGAGCGCCTGCGTGGTGTGGATGAGATCCTGGTTGAC
>JAOZQV010000344.1 GCA_029932035.1 Deltaproteobacteria bacterium
CGCATCCTCGGTCACACAGAGGCTTGCAAACATCTCATTTGAATATTCCAGGGCCTTTCCAAACTCCATGTCCGACATACCGTAAAAGGCCTGTTTCCCCATCTGGAGGGCCACGGGGCTTTTTTCAGCCAACTTATCGGCAAGGGCCATTGTTGCCTCCTCCAGCTGGTCTCCGGGAACTACCTTGTTTACAAGACCCCAGTGTTCCGCATCTTCGGCGTCTATCATCTCTCCTGTGAGCAACATCTCCATACAGCGCTTTCTTCCAATGGATCTTGAAATGGGGATGGCAGGGCCCATGCAAAAGAGTCCCACATTAATGGCGCTGGCCCCTATTTTTGTACCCTCCGCAACAATAGCGAGATCACAGGCCGCAAGCAGACCCGCCCCGTTGGCCACAGCATAACCGTGGACAGATGCGATTACCGGCTTCTTCATGTAGGCTATGACATGGTTCATCTGCTCCATGAGGCCAACCCATTCCTTATATTCCCTCTGAGATTTTCCGAAGAATTCAGATACATCAATCCCAACGCTAAAGGCCTTTCCGGCCCCCTTGACCACAACCACCCGGATTTCTTTGTCATTGTCAAACTGGATCAGCGCCTGGTTCAGTTCCTTAGCCATTTCCGAGCTGAAGGTATTCATAGCCTCGGGACGGTTAAGCGTTATTACTCCTACCCGCTCTTTTTGCTCAGCGATGACGGTTTTGTAAGACATCTCTAACCTCCTTTAAATGAATTTGTGAAAGATTACCACCTATTCGACAGATATGCGAGTGTTTTCCGGCAAACATGCGAGAAATCCGGTTGATAGTCTCGTAAAAAGGGCTTTTTACTGGCGTATCACAGGTTGATTTCTATTGTAATTATTGATAAGGGTATTAGCGTATTCAGTGTCTGAAAGTACGATGTCGGTCCCGCCAGGCGGGATTGGATTCAATTTTCAACGTCCCGGCTTAGCCGGATGATGCATATGAAAAACAAAATCACAATCGCCCTTTCCGGGAATCCCAACGCAGGTAAGACAACGGTCTTCAATGGTATTACCGGCGCCAGGCAGCATATTGCCAACTATCCCGGGGTTACCGTTGAAAAGAAGTACGGGACCATCATTCACAAAGGCTATGAAATTGAGGTCGTAGACCTGCCGGGGACATATTCTTTGACCGCCTATTCCCTGGAAGAGATTGTAGCGAGGGATTTTGTTATCAATGAAAGACCGGACCTCGTGGTCGACATCGTTGACGCTTCAAGCTTAGACAGACATCTTTATCTGGCGGTACAGTTCAAAGAATTAGGGGTCCCGCTTATTATTGCGCTTAATATGGTAGATCTTGCGGAGACCCGTGGAATCGTGGTGGATCCCCAGAAATTGTCATCCCAGTTCGGCGCGCCTGTGGTGCCGATGGTGGCAAGATCAAACAAGGGGATACAAGAACTTTTGGACAAAGTGATCGAGGTGGTAAGAGACAAACCTCAGTGGGAGCTTGCTCCGATCTCCTACGGCATGGATATCGACCGGGGGCTTGATGACATATCCGACATGATAGACGAATCCCGGGTCTTTGATAGAAAATACCCTTCCCGATGGCGTGCCCTCAAATGCTTGGAAGGGGATAGCCAGATAACCGGATTGCTAAAAAAAGATCCGGTTTTCGGGCAAAAAATAGGGGTGATATGCAAAGGCATCTATAAACATACGATGAATACGTTGGAAGAAGAGCCTGAAGCAATTATAGCTGACCATCGTTATGGTTATATAGCGGGCATCACCAAAAAAGTGGTGAAGCGAAAGATCGAGTCGCGCCTCAATTTCTCGGACAAACTTGATAAGATCCTGACCAACCGCTTTCTCGGTCCTCTACTCATGATCGCCATACTGTATGGAATGTATTCCTTTACCTTCTGGGCCAGTGAGATGCCGATCCTCTGGTTAGAGACCATTTTTGACACCCTGAAAAGCAGTGTCATATCTGTGGTCCCGCCAGGGATACTTCAATCACTGATCATCTCCGGCATTATTGGGGGCGCTGGGGGCGTCTTAGGCTTTGTGCCCCTTATCATGTTCATGTTCTTTGCCATTGCCGTTATGGAGGACTCGGGCTATATGGCTCGGGTTGCATATATGTTAGACAGGTTGTTGCGCTGGTTCGGGCTGCATGGTAATTCGGTCATGGCCCTGGTTGTGAGCGGTGGGATCTCCGGGGGATGCGCAGTGCCGGGCGTCATGGCAACAAGAGTCCTGAGGGATCCTAAGGAGAGGATCGCAACCCTCTTAGTGGTTCCGTTCATGAACTGCGGGGCAAAGTTGCCTGTATATGCCTTGCTGATAGGGGCCTTTTTCTCCAAAGACAAGGCCAGGATGATGTTTCTCCTGACCCTTCTTTCATGGGCCTTTGCGCTCCTTGCCGCCAAGATCATCAGATCTACCATCCTGAAGGGTCCAAAAACACCCTTTGTGATGGAACTTCCCCCCTACAGGGCGCCCACCATCGTTGGGCTCTTGATTCATACATGGGAAAGGACCTGGCAATATATCAAAAAGGCAGGGACGGTCATTCTGGCGTTTTCCGTGCTACTGTGGGCGATGATGACCTTTCCGGGACTCGCCAAAGACCAGATAATCTCCTTTGAGGAGCAGCGAAAGGAGCTTACCGGCGCCTTTCTTGATGTGCCTGATATCAGAGAGTGGATAAAGGGACAGAAAGACCTGAATGCCTTGGATGAGATTTATTCGGCATACGTAAAAAAAGAAAAACAGCCGGTAATCCCCACGACCCTTAACAGGGACGCGGTCAATGTGGCGCGGGTGGCGTCGCAACTTGAAGATGGAAAAATTAGGGGTGGGGAAATTGATAACAGATATCAAGAAGCAGCCTCCCGATACTTAGAATTCAGAACCCGGATGAGTTATATTGACCAGTTACAGCAACAGACCGCCCTTAAGAGGACTATTGCAGGGTGGATAGGACTGCGGTTAGAGACAATTACGAGGCCACTCGGATTTGACTATAGAACGAACATAGCATTGGTGGGTGGCTTTGCCGCCAAAGAGGTAGTTGTTTCCACCCTCGGGACTGCCTATTCTTTGGGCGAGGTGGATCCGGAGAAAACCGGCTCTCTTTCTGAACAGCTTAAACAGGATCCCGGCTGGAGCCCCTTGCAGGCCTTTACAATGATTGTTTTTACCATGCTCTATGTCCCCTGTATTGCTACTGTAATCATAATGCGCAAGGAGAGCTCATTATATTGGGCCGGGTTTTCCGTTTTCTTCAATCTCGTTGTGGCCTATGCGGTATCTCTCTGTATCAGGCAGGTTGGAATGGCATTGGGACTGGGATAGGATTGACGATTGATTATTGACTATTGAATATTGATGGTCTCGCAAAAACTATTTTTTCGCGTAAAGACGCCAAGAGCGCAAAGAAAATACCTCGTAAAATTATTCAGTTAACTTTGCGAGCTTTGCGGCTTTGCGTGAGATTTTGACTAAAATTTTTGATGGAGTAATGCAGACATGGAAAAAATGCCGATTACGAAGGAGGGGCTTGAAAAGCTGAAAGAAGAACTTGCCCATCTTGAAAAAGAAGAGAAACCCAAAAACATCAGGGCCATAGCAGAGGCCCGAAGCCACGGCGATATCAGCGAGAATGCAGAATATCACGCGGCCAAGGAGAAACAATCTTTTTTAGCGGGAAGGATCAATGAATTAAAGATCGCCATAGGACGGGCAGAAATAATCAATATCGATGAGGGACCGACCGACAGGGTTGTCTTTGGCCGGACTGTCCTCTTATACGATCTTCAGACCGATGAAGAGGTGAGTTATCAGCTTGTCGGACATTATGAGTCAGCCCCTGAAAACGGAAAGATATCAATACAATCTCCCCTTGGCAGGGGATTGATCGGGATGATGGTGGGGGATGAGGTAAAGATAACGATCCCTCGAGGGGAACAGGAATTTGAGATTTTAGAAATTCGCTGAGGCGCTAATGGACAAGATAGAGCAGGACAGCGCAGTAACAATAAGGTTTACGATGACCACTGAGATTTCCCCGGGTGAGTTTAAGGAACCTCCCGAGGATGAAGTCCGATTTATATTTGGCGTGGAAGAGCAGGTTCCAGCGCTTGAAAAGGTCTTAGACGGGGCAGGAGTAGGCCAGAAGTTCAGTCTTCAGATACCCGCATCAGAGATTTATGGAGAGCATGACCCGTCTTTAATCAGAGAAATCCCCAA
>JAOZQV010000345.1 GCA_029932035.1 Deltaproteobacteria bacterium
AGGTCTGTATGGACAGAGATTTGAAGCATAAGAAAAATAATATTAGGAACGAGCCCCCAGTGTGTCAAGGGAAAAAGGTAACCGTTCAAGAATTCGGAGTTCCAGGGTTCCACCTCATTTCTTGAGAAGTTACCTCCGAAAGAGAATTGTTGCATATTGATAAATAAAATTTAGAAATATTAATTTTTTTCTTGACAGGCAATTTCCGCCCTGATAATGATGAATTTAATATAAGTAAAGTTTATTTACTTACTAAAATGATATCCTTGTGAGACGTTTCCCCTTTTAATTTGGCATTCGCCGGAGAAAAGAACCTGTGCAAAAAAAGGGTGACATAGCTAAAAAGATAGGAAGCAGAATGAAGGAGCTTCGGAAAGGGGCGGGCCTAAATCAAAAAAGGCTGGCCGAGGCTGCCAGTCTTTCCCCTGGCCTTCTTTCAAGGATAGAGAACGGCCTCGCCATGCCATCTATCCCTACACTCCAAATTATCTCTGATACCCTGAAAACAGAAATAGGATATTTCTTTAAAGACCAAGAGGAAAATGGGTTCGTAGTCACCCGTCCGGGTGAGCGCCGCGTCGTCATCTCAAAATCCGGGCCCCACGGGAAATTGGCCTATGAACTGGAACTCTTAGCAGAGGGGATGAACAACCCCTTTATGGAGCCGGCACTCGTTACGCCGCTGGGCAAGGATAAAGAGGTCCTTCCGAGGACTCATGATGGTCAGGAGTTCATGTATCTACTCGAGGGGAAGATCAAACTAACTGTGGGGTCGAAGGAATTCATTTTAAAGAAGGGGCATGCGGCTTACTGGAACGGGAATGTTCCACACAAGACTGTGAGTCTGGGTCAAAAAGGGGCAAGGGCATTGCATGTGCACCTGATCCCCGGTCGCTGGACAGGAACCTTTCAATATGAGGATATCCCTGGAAAGCATGGCAAGGGAGGATAAGAGCAACTATTTGACGATCAATGCATATGGGAATCAGCAGAGGGAAAGGAGGTGAATACGGCACTCATTACCAGGACCCGATAAAACAACCTAAATAGAAAGGAGCAAGGTCATGATGACAAAGAAATCCGGTTACCTCAAGTTTGTTTTGGTATGCATTCTCTGTTTGTCTGTATTGGTACTCTTTTCGCCCCTGAGCGAGGCGGGCAAGTACAAGAAAGAGTACAAAATGACACTCAATGTCGGTCCTCAATTTTACTGGGGTATGGGGGCTATCAAGTTTGTTGAACTGGTGAAGGAGAAGACAAATGGACAGATCAATATCAAACCCTATTATGGCAGTGCGCTTCTCAAAGGAGCGCAGTTGAAGTCACCCCAGATGGTTGCCAAGGGTGTGATTGATTGCGCCTATGAATCCACCATTAACTCCACTCCGGTCATGCCTGAGATGAATATTTTCTCCCTCCCGTTTTTCATCAACAACTTTGAAAATCTCGATAAAATGGAATATGGCGAAACCGGAAAGGCCATATTTAAGGCCATGGAGAAGAAGGGCTTAGTGGGGCTTGCATGGGGAGAAAACGGATTCAGGCAGGTCACAAACGGCAAGCGGGCCATCAAGAGGCCTGAAGACCTCAAGGGGTTGAGACTCCGAGTTGTGGGCAGCCCGATATTTATCGACATTTTCAGAAAATTAGGCGCTGACCCGGTCAATATGAACTGGGGCGACGCGGTAACCGCTTTCCAGCAGGGTGTTGTGGACGGTCAGGAGAACCCTGTGGGCGTCCTTATCCCGGTGCAGATCTGGCAATACCACAAATATGCCACCTTCTGGAATTATCTTGTTGACCCTGTGATTATATACTGGAACAAGAAAGAATTTAATGCCTTCCCAAAAGATATTCAAAAGGCGATCCGCGAGGCTGCCGTGGAGTCGGCCAGATTCGAAAAGGCCCTCTGTCGCGCGGGTCTCGACGGGGATAAATCCATAAACATCTTGAAGAATGAATTTAACTATACAATGAAGGTCCCCGATCCCGTCAAGTTCATGGAGAGTAAGGGGATGACAGTTACCTCTCTCTCGGATGATGAGCGAAACGCCTTCATAGAGGCCACAAAACCTCTTTACAAGAAATGGATCCCCAAAATCGGGAAGGACCTGTATAAAAAGGCCAAGGCCGATATGGGAAAGAAGTAGGATTGTCGATTGTCGATTAATGATTGTTGATTGAATGGTTGCCTGGTGAAACGCACTTCGCTGTCATGGGGGTGAGTTTCACTGGGCAAACAAGTTCAAGTAATCTGCGATAATCTGCGTAATCTATGGGTAGGATTGATGATTAAGAGGAAAATCCCTATGGCCGAGACAAAACAGCGCATCAGAATCGATCATTGGATAGCCGCAATTCTGCTTTTTACCATGGCTGCCATTGCCTTTATTAATGTGCTCAGCCGCTACCTGTTTCATTTTTCCTTTGCCGCAACCGAGGAGATTACGATCAATCTCTTTGTCTGGTTGACCGTTGTCGGTTCCGGAATTGCCTTTGAGCGGGGGGGCCAGCTTGGGATCGTAACCCTTTATAATGTTTTTCCTGCAAAATTCAAGAAGGTCATAATCCTCTTCAGCTCGGGACTGAGCGCCGTCCTCTTTCTCCTTGTGGATATATATGTGATAGAGGCCATATATGATGAGTTAACCCTTTTTCAAGCAACATCTCCGGCCCTCGCCATCCCTGTATGGAACTATTACATTGGCGTTCCTATATTCTCTGTTTTTGTGTTCACAGGCATTTACAGAGATGCCTCCTCCAAATTAGATGGGCTTCGGAGCGAGGGGGGTAACTAATAGTGGATATCGTAGTTATTTCCGTACTGTTTCTCATTCTTATGGCCCTCGGTGTCCCCATAGGAACGTGCCTCGGGATAGCCGCAGTGGTCACCATCATCCACTTTGATCTTGGCATAGGGATGTTGGGGATAAATTTTTCCACCGGGATTGCGTCCTTTCCCCTCCTTGCGATCCCATTTTTCGTTTTAGCCGGGGTTATTCTTGAGAAAGCGGGTCTTGCCGCCACCATTGCCCATTTCTTTGAGCTGTTGGTGGGAAAGATGGTGGGTGGCCTGGCAATGGTGGCCGTATTTACATGTATGTTCTGGGGGGCGCTTTCAGGATCAGGTCCGGCAACTACCGCGGCAGTGGGCTTAATTCTCCTTGCCCCCATGGTGAAGCATGGATACGACAAGAGCTTTGCCGGCGCAACAATAGCCAATTCATCCGATCTCTCCATTATCATACCACCGAGCATTGCATTCATTATTTATGGAAATATAACCAGCGTCTCGGTGAGCGCCCTTTTTGTCGCAGGGATTATCCCCGGTCTTCTCACAGGGGCAGGAACGGTTCTTGTTGCATACCTCGTTTCAAGGAAGAGGGGATATAAAGGTCTCAACAAGAGAGGTACTCCTATGGAGATCTTCATGGCCCTCAAAAAATCCATCTGGGCCATCCTCACGCCGATTATCATCTTAGGAGGTATTTACGCCGGGATATTTACACCTACAGAGGCAGCAGATGTGGCCGTTTTTTATAGTCTCTTTGTGGCGATTTTTGTTTACCACTCCATATCATGGCGTGATTTTATAAGGATACTGGTAGATGCCAGTGTGACGAGTTCAGTCATTATGTTCCTTGTGGTATTTGCAGGGATCTTTACCTGGGCTGCATCGGTTATCGGGATTATCGATATGACGGCCAACGCTATTATCAACATATCACCCAATGCCGTGGTCATGATCATTTTGGTAAATCTCCTGCTGTTAGCCCTTGGCATGATCTTGGATGCGATCTCTATCTCTTATCTCATCATGCCGATCCTTATGCCTGTATTGGTCGCATTCGGTATTGATCCCCTCTGGTATGGCGTCATCTTTATCTCGGCCCTCGCCATTGGCCAAGCAACTCCCCCGGTGGGGGTCAACCTTTTTACCGCTGCCAACCTGATAAAAGGAAACGTGGACTCTGTGGCCAAACAGGCGATCCCCTTCGTAGTTATGGATGCCATTATTTTGATTATCCTCTCCCTGTTTCCGATACTCTCTTTGTATCTGCCGATCAAGGCGGGGTTGTATACACCCTGAGGATTGAATATTGAATATTGACGATTGAAGATTGATGAACTCGTAAAAAGTCAGAAAGCACCCGTTATTGTCATTCCCGTGAAAACGGGAATCCAGGAAAATCAATCCC
>JAOZQV010000346.1 GCA_029932035.1 Deltaproteobacteria bacterium
CATCGATTATAAGGATATCTATACCGGTGGCTTAAACATCAGTGGAAACCTCTGGGGTCGTGAATGCGACAATATCGGGATCGGTTACGGCCACCTGAGGGGCGGCAACTTAGACGTGGACCACACGGACGTATTCGAGGTCTACAGCAGGTTTGGTCTGACCGACATCTTCGCCATTACGGCAGACGTGCAGTACATGAAGGACTCCATGAACGTGGGTGATAGCCCTGATGGCTGGATTTTTGGGCTGCGGATGACAGCGGAGTTTTAGTGCATTTAAAGATAGGCCTTAACTACTCTCTCCTAAGGCCGGGAGGCGGGGCTTTGTCCTCGGTTAGACAAAATAGCCCTGCCTCCCATTTTTACATTAACGTTCTAATATTAATTCTAATAGGAGGATTTTATTATGAAGAGAAATATGTTTGTTTCCAGTTTAACTTTTTTGTTAATCATTTTGCTCAGTTCCGGCGTAATAGCAGAGCATGGCAAAACCGATCAGGATAAGAATAAGGTTGCCATTGTGTTAGCCAGTTTTGGCACCACGGTGCCGTCAGCGGTTAAAGCCATTACCAATATCCAGGAAGAAGTTAAAAAAGCCTTCCCCGGTGTTCCTGTAAGACTCACGTTTACCTCAAACATTATCCGCTCCGTGTGGAAGGAGCGGCAGGCCGAACCAAAAAAATGGTTGGATAAAGGAATCCCAAAGGAGGTCCTCTACGTCAAAAACATTATCGCCGTTATGGGCGAACTAAGGGAGGAGGGGTATAGAGACATCATTGTACAGCCCACGCACATGTTCTTTATGGAGCAGGCACGGGATCTAAGCTCGTTTGTATACGCATTTGCTTCCATAAGAACTATGAGAGACAAATGGATGCCTTTTGATAAAGTTGTCATGGGAAGGCCCGCCTTAGGGGGGCCGAGCGAGAAATATGATTATCATGATGACATGAAAAATGCCCTCAAGACCCTTGCCCAGGATGCTGTCCTGGCTAAGAAGAACAAGGCTATGCTGGTGTACATGGGGCATGGCAATGAGCGCTGGTCAACAGGTATCTATATGGAGTCCGCAAAAATGATGCGCGAGCTTTATCCCGATGTGGTTACCTACATCGGTAGTGTTGAGGGATTCCCCGGGATTGAGGATATTGCCCGGTATCTATCCCATTTTGATAGTGGAAAAATAGTGCTAAAGCCATTTATGATCGTAGCCGGTGATCATGCCACCAATGATATGGCAGGCGATGAAGAAGACTCCTGGAAAAGCATTCTGACCAAACAGGGGTTTGAGGTGATGCCGATTCTTGAGGGGCTTGGCTCAAATGACCGGTTCGCGGAGATCTTTGTAGACCATATCAAAGACGCAGCCAGGGATAATGGCATCAAACTAAAATAACAATATTTTGTTAAGGAACGAGGAGGGAATGAAGAAATCGAAGTAGAGCTAAGCCCGAATAGGCCTGCAGATCCCATGCGGGATGAAATCTTTCAATTGGAGGCGCGAGCAAGCGGAAGGTTCTGTTTTCTGTTGGCCCTCCTTCTTGCGGGATCGGTTCTGTCCATCTTTGCGGCCAGCCTTTTTGGCCGCCTGGATATTCCGCCATGGGGAGTCTGCAAGTCTATCCTTTCCGGTGTCGGGTTAATGGATGCCCCTGACCTTGATCCCACCTGGAAGGTAGTTGTTTTCAATATCCGTCTGAGCCGCATATGCCTCTCCCTGCTGGTCGGTATGGCCTTAGCCGTTGCCGGTACCGTATTCCAGGGTATCTTGAGAAACCCTCTGGCGGATCCATTTACCATCGGGGTTTCGACGGGCGCTGCATTCGGCGCATCCCTTGCCCTCTTTTTCGGCCTCGGCGCAAAGCAGCTTATGGGCTTTGAGTTTATTCCCCTTGCCTCTCTCGGAGGAGCCATGGCCGCGCTTTTTGCCGTTATCTCTCTTGGCAGAATAAACGGACAGCTCAGACGCGAAACCATGGTCCTGGCAGGAATCGTCGTGGCGACGTTTCTCTCGGCCCTGATCTCTCTTATCAAATCATTAGATGAAGAGTCGGTTGCCAGTATTGTATTCTGGGTCATGGGGAGTTTTCAAGGGAGAGGTTGGAATCACGTGGGCTTTGCCCTGCCCTATATGGCAGCGGGGCTTGTCATTATCTGGGTCTATTCCCGGGAGCTGGATATACTTTCCATGGGTGACACCCAGGCCAAGCAGATGGGAGTCCATACGGAAAAGGTCCGTCTGCGCCTTATGATCGGGGCCAGTCTCCTGACTGCCGCGGCAGTCTCAGTGTCAGGTGTCATAGGGTTCATCGGTCTTGTCATGCCACACTTGATACGAATGACCGTGGGAGCGGAACACGGGAGACTTCTCGTGCTGTCAGGTCTGCTGGGAGGGGTGGCGCTCCTCTGGTCTGATGTCCTGGCCCGAATCCTGCTCCCGGGCGGTGAAGAATTGCCCGTGGGGGTAGTCACAGCCCTCATGGGCGGTCCTTTCTTCTGCTTTCTTCTGAAGCGACGGGGAGTGGGGACCAGACTATGATAGAAATAGACTCTTTGTACTGTGGCTACGGCAAACGAGAGGTGCTCAAAGACCTCAACCTTCACTTAGAGCCCGGGGAATTTGTAGGAATATTAGGCCCTAATGGGAGCGGAAAATCCACACTCCTTTTTGCCATTGCAGGGGTTTTGCCTTATCGTTCGGGGAGTATACGGATAAGAGGGGATGAGGTCTGCGGCACTACCACTCGCCTTCGGGCAAGACAGATGGCCTCTGTGCCCCAGAAATCGGAAGTCTCCTTCCCCTTTAAGTGCCTCTCTGTTGTGCTCATGGGGCGATATCCCTTCCTTTCCAGGTTCGGGGGGTATTCACAGCAGGATATGGACAAGGCATTGGACGCCATGGAACAGACAGAGACCATTCACTTAGCACAACGGATGATGACAGAGGTTTCAGGTGGAGAGGCCCAGAGTGTCATTATTGCCAGGGCATTGGCGCAAGAAACTGAGATCCTCCTTCTTGATGAACCTACATCCAGCTTGGATGTGGCAAAAAAAATCCAGATATTTGATCTCTTAGGGAGAAAAAACGCCGCAGGTGTCACGATTTTGTGTGCCTTGCATGATTTGAACCTGGCCGCCCTGTATTGCAGGAGGCTGGTTTTTCTAAAGCATGGAAAGATCGTTTTGGATGGTTTCACGGAAGAGACGTTTAATGATGAAAACCTGTCGAGAATCTATGAAACGGATATCAGGGTATCATTACATCCTGTCACCGGAAGTCCGCAGGCCCATTTTGTCCCTGGCCTTGATCGTGTTCCTGAGTCTTCCGATCATCGGCCTGTATGGAGAGAAGAAATCCTTAGCTTCGAGCCTTCAGATTGTTGACGATCTCGGACAAAGGATTACTCTGCACCATCCGGCTATGAGGATCATTGCCCTTTACGGGGCCTATAACGAGATACTTGCTGCCATGGGATTAGAAGGTAGGCTCGTGGGAAGGACAAAGGCCGATTCCCTTCCCCCTTCCATCCTGTCAAAACCGAGCATCGGAACTCATATGCGGCCCAATATTGAAATGATTTTAGGGCTTAAACCGGATTTGATCATCCAGTCCGCCGGTCGAAAAGAGGCCATGGTCATGGTACGGCAACTCCAGGGAGAAGGCCTTCAAGCAGCCGTTTTCCATCCCACCGATTTCGAGGATCTTTTTTCCGTAATTGAACGTCTCGGTGTGCTGACTGGGGAATTATCTAAGGCAGAAAAACTCATTGATTCACTGCGATCAAGAGTGGCAGAGGTTGAGCGCCGTCTCGAGGGCATAACCCATCGCCCAAGGGTATTTTTTGAGGTTCGCTACCCAAATCTTCTGGCGGCTGGAAGAGTGTCCATTGTTAACGACATCATCCGCAAGGCAGGTGGAGTCAACTGTATTGAACACGAGAAAAAACTGGTGCGTATCGGAATGGAGACATTGATTAAACAGGGTCCTGAGGTCTATGTCATACAGCGTGGCCCCATGAATAAGAATCCTTCTAATCCATCAGAAAGACCCAATTTCCCTGTCCTTGGCCCTGTGAAGAGAGGCAGAATAATGTTCGTTGATGAACAGGTTTATTCAAGGCCGGGTCCGCGTTCCGTAAGAGCGGTGGAAGAGTTAGCC
>JAOZQV010000347.1 GCA_029932035.1 Deltaproteobacteria bacterium
TCATAATCGTTTTGAGTAAGATTACGATTATGATTAAGATTATGAAATAGGGAACTTAAACCGGAAGGGTGTCCGTGCCAAGAATTTGATGGGAATCAAGCCCTTATGAGGCCATGGATATCCTTGAGTATGCAAAGCAACGGTTCGACTTCATGGAGGGGCAGTGAATTTGGCCCATCGCAAAGGGCTGAGTCAGGGTCTGGATGGATCTCCATAAAAACCCCGTCCGCCCCGGCAGCAACAGCGGCCTTGGCAAGATGACTAACAAATTCCCTCTGACCCCCTGAACTGGTTCCATCACCTCCAGGAAGCTGCACACTATGGGTAGCGTCAAATACAACGGGGAAACCGAATCCCTTCATTATGGCTATAGACCTCATATCGACCACGAGATTGTTATAGCCGAAAAAGGTCCCCCTCTCAGTAATAATTATACTACGATTTCCAGTGGATCTTACTTTCTCAATGGTCGGTCCTATCTCCCGGGGGGAAATAAATTGCCCCTTCTTGATATTAATGGGTAGCCCCAATCTGGCGACAGCCAAGATTAGATCGGTCTGTCTGCACAGAAATGCAGGGATTTGAATCACGTCAAGGACCTCTGCCGCCTTGCGTGCTTCACCTATTCGGTGGACATCTGAAAGGACCGGCAAAGCGATCGCATCTTTGACTTTCTGTATTATTTCAAGACCCTTGTCTATGCCGGGCCCTCTAAAAGAGTCCAAAGAGGTCCGGTTCGCCTTGTCATAGGAGGTCTTAAAAATAATCGGGATACTCAGTTTCTCGCTCATCTCTCTTAAGAAACCGGCAACCTGCAGAGTAGTATTCTCGTCCTCAATAACACACGGACCCGCAATCAGAAAAAAGGGACCATCTGTTTCTATGGTCAACGAACCGATTTTGATTTTATCTTCCATCGCACGCACACCCCTGAATATCAAAAACTTCTACAGATACATATAGAAGGAGCCTATAGCAAGGCTGGCTGGAAGTCAAGGTTGGTAAATCGCCCAATTTTTCCTTGACTCAAAGGCGAGCGTTTTTTATACTTTTACCCAAAGAAGAGACTCCTAATGACCCGGGGATTCCCCATTCGTAAGGAGCAGTTTCGGTGTTGTGATAGATCATGAAGCGAAAAACAGGTCCTGAAGGGAGGATAAATGACATGAAACGAAAATGGATGATCCTGGTGCTTTTGAGTGCCTTTCTGATTCCAGGTTGGGTAAGCGCCGTAGAAGAGAAAGACTTCATGGTGGACACCACGGCCGACCTGATCGAACTTTGCACAGTTTCCAATAGTGACCCTCTCCATAAGGAAGCCGTACATTTCTGCGTGGGTTACCTGGTGGGTGCTTATCATTATCATCTCGCAGAAAACGCCGGTCCAAAGGGCACACGTCTGGTCTGCCCGCCCGATCCGCCGCCACCACGTGCGGAAGTGGCGACTATGTTCGTCGATTGGGCAAAAAAACACCCCGAGTACATGGACGAGGAAGCCGTCGAAACGTGGTTCAGGTTTCTGATAGAAACGTATCCTTGCAAACGTTAATCTCAGGAATTCGAAAGGAGTATACGATGACAAAGATTATGATTATACTGGCAATCATCACCAGTCTTGCACTTTTAGGATGCGCCGGGATGAGCCAGACCGAGCAGAGGACCTTGAGCGGCGGCGCTATTGGTGCCGCAGGCGGCGCCATCATCGGGGCCATTGCGGGCAGTGCAGGGCTCGGGGCCGCCATCGGCGGCGCAGTTGGCGCAGGCGGCGGCTATCTCTACGGCAAACACAAGGAATCCGAGCAGAAGTCCTACCAACAGGGTTACGAAGCGGGCCGCCGGAGTCAGTAGCCTTTTTGTCCTCGCAAAATCTTTGCTAATCCCAACTTTTTCCCGCGTCGCTAACGGCGTATGCAGGACAGATATTTCCTTGAAAACCTCACCCAAATATTTTCTAAACTCTTCATAGCTTTTCCAATTGTGCGAGAGTAGGCAAACCCAATATAAAAACTATTTTCGCATAAAACGTCAATATTTTTGATAGGAGGACAAAATGTACCAGGTATTGGAAGGAAGCGAAGGCAATGTGGTGGGTGTTGAGATTAGCGGTGAGTACACAAAGAATGATGTGGAAGATCTGGAAAAGATATTTGAGGATAAAGTTGCCGAAGGACATGACCGTCTAAATCTTCTGTTCAAGATTGACAATCTAAACATAGGCAAAATTCACCTAAACGCCTTCATAGAGGACTCCAGGTATGCACTGAAACATATGGACCAAATGCGTCACCTCGCGATTGTAGGAAACAGTAAGCTGGAAAAGGTCCTTGTTGAATTAGACAACAAACTGCTCGGAAAGAAGAAGGAGGAGCTCATTGAGAAATATTTTGATGTGGCTGACATAGACAAGGCGTGGGAATTCGTACGTAGTTAATATTGCTATCTCTTTTCCAAGATTGAATGTTGCCTTCACAATGAAGGCTTCACCCATCGGATGTCCCGTTTGACCGACCAGTTGTTAGCCTGTGCACAGGGAGGGAAACTTTAATAATACACGGAGGTTCATATGAAAAGGTACGGTGACTTTATTACGTCCGAGGAAGATCAGCTTTTATTGACCACGATTCGAAAATACGTTGATAAAGAGATTATGCCGATACGCATGCAGATGGATGAAGACCATGCCGCATTTGAAAAGGCATATGAGGGGCTTGTCAAATTGGGCATTCAGAAGCGGGGTTTTTCCAAAAGATATGGTGGTCTGGAAATACGGTCGGCAGCCACGATCTGTGCCATATCAGAGGAAATAGCGAGGGGGGACAGTGGGCTTTCACTTCACGCCTTGATTATACCGTGGTGTTTAGCCGCGGCAATGGGGGGACGAAACAGGGTAGTCATGGACAAATTTATTCCCATGTTCTGTGATGACACACCCCGGTGCGGCTGTCTCGCCATTACTGAACCTGCAGGGGGCTGCAATATTGAGGATGAAGCCGAACATGGCCTCACAATCCGAACCAGGGCCAAATTGGAAGGCGATGAATGGGTCATTAACGGCGAAAAAATGTGGCCCAGCGGCGCCAGCGTGGCCGACCTCTACTGTGTTATCTGCACAACCGATCCAGGGCAGAAAGAAGAAGGCCTTGCCCTTATCTACGTTCCCAAAGATACGCCCGGTCTTTCCTTTGGCAAACCGGAAGACAAAATGGGAATGAAGGTCACGGATGTCAACGCGGCCATTTACTTTGACAACGTAAGGGTGCCCAAGGAATACAGGGCAGCAGGCCCGGGCATTGACTGGAAACTCTTCAGGACTAACGTAAGCTGGGGCAGGCTCACGAGCGCGCCCATGGCATTGGGGAATGCCCAGGCCGTGCTGGAAATTGTCACGGAATACACAGGAACCAGGTCTTACGGGGGAAAACCGGTCCGAAATCATTCGCTGCAGGCGGCTATAATTGCCGATATGGCCATTGGCATAGAATCGGCCCGTTTGTTTTATCTCTCTGTGGCGGCCATGTTCAATAACCGGAAGAAATTCGGCAACCCCGGCGATGATTATCTTTTGGCCAGGGCCAGTGCAGCCAAGGTGCACGCCTGTGACGTGACAGAAATGGTCTGCAACAGGGCCATGGATCTTATGGGTTCATACGGCTATGTTCGTGAATATCACGTGGAAAAATACCTTCGCGACAGCAAGATTATCCAGTTGTGGTTAGGCGGAAACCACCTGGCCCGTTTGGACGTGGCCCAGAGTTATTATCCTTATACAGGGAGTAAGTAAAAAACTGCCACGAAGAGAAAAAATAGCTTTAATGACACCGGACTCACGGGCAACAATCAACTTCACCAACTGCTTATGTGCGCCAGGCAGCGTACCAGGATGTCTGTCAACCCCTTCAAAGGCGCCTGCAACAAAATCAAAGCCCCTCTCTCTTGCCAGGTTCTCTGTCACCCCTGCTGCCCAAAACCGGTGTCCCCAATGGTGACCACCTTTTTGCATCCAAGCAGCCCCGCTTTAATCTGATCAAGATAAACCTTATCTTTAGGTATTTAGTGGTTTAACGATATTGAATCGGTTGATCTTTCGGCGCAAGGTGTTTTTGTCGATGCCAAGTTCCCGGGCTGTTGCCATCTTTTTCCACTGGTTTTTCTCAA
>JAOZQV010000348.1 GCA_029932035.1 Deltaproteobacteria bacterium
GGCCCTGGAATATTCAAATGAGATGTTTGCAAGCCTCTGTGTGACCGAGGATGCGACCGAAGGAATAAATGCCTTCTTAGAGAAGCGGGAACCGGATTGGAAAGGAAGATAGCCACTAATCCCTAATCCGGCAAAGCCGGAATTGACTACTGACTATTGAAAATTGAATATTTGTGGAAGTCGCTTCACTCCGTCATTTTTTGATAGATCTTTTAAAAATTTAAAGGATTTCTTAAAATATTCAATTTGGCTATGGCGTAAATCATGTGCAAACATGATGTGATTTGAACAAAGAGGTCCTAAATCCATACAAACAGGGTTTTTTGTATGGAGATCAGTGATAGTCATGTGTCCCTAAGATGACTTTGAGGCCTGTCTTTTCTTCAAGGATCTGCGAAAACTCTTCGGCGGTGCCATAGGGGCACCCCGGTTTCGCATTGGCAAGGCATGAGCTGAGGTAAACCAGATCCGGTTTTATCTCAGAGAGCTTTATTGCCATCCCTAAGTTGGGGACGATGGTCCTTCCCGGACATTCGCATTTAACAAAAGCCGTCACCTGTGACGGCTCGTCGAATGAGCCTTCCCCGAGCGCGGCCGCCTTGAGACAACGCCACTCACCGGGGCACCCATATCCGCTGTCCATATAAGCGCCACAACCGATAACCGCTACCTTTTTCATTGTTTTTTCCTCCCATTTCCTTTTGGTCTTCTCGTAACCGTTCAACCCAGGTTTTACCAATACCGCATGGCGTCCGCGAAAATTTCATTCAAGTCTTCAGCGCCGACTGTTCGAGGCGCTATTTTTATGACCCGGTGTTGGGGAAGCGCCCCCTCAACCAGTTGCGGGATATCGTCCACTGTGTAACCGACTGCGTTCAGGCCGTTCGGTATCCTGAGCTGTTTCATGAAGCCAATAATTGTATCTGCCATGATATTACCTGCGTCTTCCGGCTTTGCGCCGGTGATATCCGCACCCAAGGCCTCGGCAGCTATAAGGTGTCTTTCCGGACATCCAGGGCCGGTAAAGCGAAACGCGGCCGGAGCATTCAGGACGACGGCTATGCCATGGGGAACCATGGGGTGATCCTGGGGGTACCCCTCAGCCTGGTATTCCCTGACCATGCCTGAGACGGGGTAAGACATCCCGTGCGGCAGGGTTACCCCGGCATTCCCAAACCCGACACCTGCAAAGGAGGCGGCTAAGGCCATCATACTCCGGGCTTCCTCATCACCTGGATTTTCAAACTCTCGAATCAGGTATTTAGCCACCATTCGCATGGCCTCCAGAGCCCAGATGTCACTGATGGGATTCGATCCCTGGTATGCGGGGCGCAGAATCGGGTGCTCGGGCCGCGGCCTCTTGGTAAAAGGGAGCGCAGTATAAGACTCAACCGCATGGGTGAGCACATCCAATCCAGTGGCGGCGGCAACCATGGGCGGAAGGGTTGCCGTGTTTTCCGGATCGATAATTCCCAATGTGGGTTTCAATCGGCGATGGGCAACCCCGGTCTTGGCACGCATTTTTTCCAAATCGAATATGGCCACACCGGTCGTCTCGCTTCCTGTCCCCGCGGTGGTGGGAAGGGCAAACAGCGGTTTGAGTGCGCCCGGCACGGGAAGGCCCTTCCCAATGGGCGGATTGACGTAATCGAGAAAATCATCGGGCGGGTAGGTCGAATATAAATTCGCCATCTTAGCGGTGTCAATGGTGGAGCCTCCGCCCACTGCCACAAAGCTATCAAAAGGCTCCGTCTTTGCGAAGTCGATGGCCTCCATCATGGACCCGTCCGTAGGCTCAACTCTCACTTGATCAAATACCGAATGGGCGATATTCTGCTCTTTAAGGGATGTTACAACCCTGTCTACGACAGGCGTTTTCCTGAGCCCGGGATCTGTGACGACCAATACCTGCTTGGCGCCCAATTCCGACAAATCCATTCCAACTTCCTGTGTTGCTCCTAAACCAAAGCGGATATTTGATGCGGCCATTTCAAAAGCATATTCGTATTCCATTTTACCCTCCTAAGTGTCTGTCATTGTCCAGTTCCAAATACCATGTCACAGCAATTTTCCTTCCATTCATCGATCTGGTCTCGATACTCATCTACTTTGGCTTCCATGCTGCAGTCCATGCAAACAACCTTGGCATGACTTCATCGGCCTACAATCTTCGCAGCGCCACCGCAGAATATACAATCAAGCTTATCCATTTTTCGTGCCCTTTGTGTGCTTGGTAAAATCTTTGTTTGGTTCCCTGCTTGTGGTTTCATGAATGCGGGATCACCGTTTCACTAAGACCGGTTTATCCGGGTCAAAAATCAGTTGTCGCTCATGAGAAAGGCCACCATCTTTTCCAGGCCGTCGATGGTCAGCTCGAACATGGGAAATATCTCGCGGATCGCATTGATGCTTCGGGTATAGGGCCATTCAGCAGACATCTTGGGATTCAGCCATACGGAATGCCGAAAGGTGTCGGCTATGAACTGGAGTCTCTGATAGCTCGCCATCGTTGATCTCTCTTCAATATGGATCGACCCGTCCGTGGACATCAGTTCATAGGGGGCCATGCTTGCATCGCCGACGATGATAAAGCGGGTGTCCGGATCACGACGGGCCAGGTCGCTGACAGGATGTGGTTTCTTAAACCTGGGAGGATCTTCCCAGATATTGTCATAGATGGTATTGTGGAAAAAAAACGTCTTCAGTTCCTTGAACTGGGAACGCGCATAATTAAAAATGGTCTGCACCATCTCGATGTACGGATCCATGGACCAACCGCCATTATCTATGGCTAAGATCACCTTCAGGCGGTCTTTCACGCTCCTGTCGAACACGATCTCTATCTCCCCGGCGTTTTTCATGGTCTGGTAGATCGTCTTATCGATATTAACCACGTCTTTAGGCCCTGTGGGAACCATGTTCCTCAATCTTTTTAGGGCCTCTCCAATCTGGGCCTGTGTGAGCGGGCCTTCCTGAGAGTAATCGCGGTATCTCCTGTCCATGGCCACCTTTACCGCGGATTTGTTTCTGGAAACGCCTCCAACCCTCATCCCTCCCGGATGATAGCCCGAATGCCCTACCGGTGAGGTGCCGCCGGTGCCGATCCACTTACTCCCGCCATGATGTTCCTCTGTCTGCTCTTTCAACCGGTCAAGAAAGTACTGGAGCAGTTCTTCAGGGCTCAGTTTGTTGAGGGACTCTTCATCAATCCCCAATGCATCGGCCATCGCCTTGGGGTCTTTCAACCACTCATCCAACATGGCCTGGGCCACCTGGGATAACTCGAACTCTTCAGGCTCTTTCAGCTCGGCCCCTTCAAAACGGTGTGCAAACACCTGGTCATACAGGTCGAAGTATCTCTCGCTCTTGACCAAGATTGCCCTGGCCGCAGTATAGAAATCATCAATAGATGTGATCAGACCCATACCCAGCGCCTTTTGAAGACGCAGGAAAGATGTGGGTGATACAGGGATCCCCACTTGTCTTAACAGGTAAAAAAAGCTGGTAAACATGGTGCGTACCTTTCTTATATCCTCATTCGCGCGGCGGCGTTTCGCGCAATCGCGTAATCCGGGCTCTTTTTAAACAAAACGCCGAGATAGGGGAGGTCTCCCTTGATGAGATGCTTCACGTTGAAATCGGGATCCGCCTGCAGGGCGCGAATCCAGTTGATCAGCTCCCTTGTGGCAGGTTTTTTCTCAATCCCTCTGAAATCCCTCATCTTATAAAAGGCCCGGATCGAGCTGTCTAAGAGGTTTTTGCTTATATCAGGGAAATGAACCTTAAGAATTTCTCGCATCATATCAGGCTCGGGGAAGGCAATGTGATGGAAGTTGCACCGACCTAAGAAAGGATCGGATAGATCCTTCTTGGCGTTGGATGTGATAATAATGACCGGTCTTTTCTTGGCCTTTGTGGTCTTGTCAATCTCAATGATATCAAATTCCATCTGATCCAATACGTCCAACATGTCGTCCTGAAAATCGGTGTCTGCCTTGTCGATTTCATCGATCAGGAGGATCACCCTTTCTTCCGATACAAAGGACTGGCCTATCTTGCCCATCTTGATATAGTCCTCGATATTGCTGACATCCCTTTTGGAGTCCCCGAAACGACTGTCGTTCAACCGTGTGAGGGTGTCATACTGATAA
>JAOZQV010000036.1 GCA_029932035.1 Deltaproteobacteria bacterium
TCTGGCGTGATGCATATTGACAATAGCGAGATGAATGCAAGACCAAAAACAGCCGCTCTTCTATTCATTATCAAACCACCCCGCTCTTTTAGTGTTTTACATAGAAGCGTTCCAGTTAATGCGTTTCTTCCCGATATCCATTCTGGATCAGGGTATTAATGACTGAGCCTATCTGTTTTTAACAAATTTTGATGGTCTCGTAAAAAGCTTCCAAGGCCGTCACTCCCGCGAAGCTTGTCCTCGACCTGATCGGGGAGCGGGAGTCCAGAACTAATTGATTTTACTGGATTCCCACGTTCGCGTGAATGACGAAAACGGGTCATTTCTGATTTTTTTACGAATTCATCAATATTGAATTAGAAATTTTCCTTAACTTTAGGCACTCCACACTTTAGGCACTTTACACTTCTATGCGATCCGCTCAACCCATCCATAAGGATCGGGTTTGTGCCCGTACTGAACGGCCACGATTTCGTCATAGAGTTTATGGGAAAGCTCTCCCATCTCACCTCCTGCCACAACATGATCCTCACCCTTATAGGTTATCTGACCCACCGGAGATATCACTGCGGCAGTGCCGGTGCCAAATGCCTCCTTTAATCTGCCATCTTTGGCAGCAGCGATTACTTCGTCAATGGGGAGGGATCGCTCTGACAATTTAATACCCCATTCCTTGACGATTCGAATGACAGAATCCCTTGTCACCCCGGGGAGAATACTCCCGTTTAAGGGGGCGGTAATCAGCTCATCCTCAATAACAAAAAACATGTTCATGGTCCCTACTTCTTCCACATATTTTCTCTCCGCCGCATCTAACCACAACACCTGCGTAAAACCTTTTTTCTTTGCCTCTTCCGCCGCCAAGAGGCTCGAGGCATAGTTTCCGGAGGTCTTGGCTTCGCCGGTCCCGCCTATGGCAGCCCTGACGAAAAAATCCTCCACATGGATCTTGACCGGGTTGAGCCCCTCCTTATAATAGGCACCCACCGGACCAATAATGATGTAAAAGAGATAGGTCCTGGCGGGCCGGACCCCCAAGTGCGGTTCCGTAGCTATCATGGTTGGTCTGATATAGAGAGATGTCCCCTCGCTTCTCGGAATCCAATCCCTGTCTAACAGGATGAGCTTCTTCATCCCCTCCATGGCAAGGTTGACATCCACTTCGGGCATGCAGAGCCTCTCAGCCGACCGGTTGATCCGCTTAAAATTCTCTTCGGGTCTGAAAAGATTTATCCCGCCATCCTGGGCAGTATAGGCCTTGAGACCCTCAAATACCTCCTGGCCATAATGGAGGACCATTGCGGCCGGATCTATGGCGATGGGGCCGTAAGGTTCGATCCGGGGGTTGGACCAGCCTTTTCCGGTTTCCCAGTCCATTTTGTACATGTGGTCTGTAACGATGTCGCCGAATCCGAGTTGAGATTCATCGGAAGGCTTTGTTTTTAACTGATTCTGTTCCGCTTGCGTTACTTTGATTTCCATGGTGTTCTCCTTATCATATTTCAATTCCTCTCACAGAGCGCACAGAGAGAGGCAACGTTTAGATGATGTTTTCTTATCACAGGCAGGTCAAAAATACAAGTGGGCAAAATGCGGTTGACAACACGCGTCCTCTTATGGTGTTATCTGTTGTCATTTGGAAAGGCTTTTCACAAGTTAACTCGTAGCGAAAGGAGGGAACATGAAACAACGTAAAGCAATGTTAAGTTGGTTTATCGTAATCGGGGCGGCGGTCTGTATGGGCCTTGGGGCCGGTGTAGGAGCAATGGCCAATGCCGCAGAAGGGGAGTTTTCCTGCGCTCAGGAAGGGAAGATAAGCAAGGAGATATCTCCTGAGGCTCAACTTGATGGGTTCTCCTGCTTCTTCAAGATATTTGAAGGGGTTAAGTCCCTTCATTTCAAAGTGGCCGTTAAGAATGTCAGCGACAAACCTCAACGTTATAGGGTGCGCATTTTCTTAGATAACGGTAAAGCCGTGGGAGGTCTCATCCCGAGGAAGACCAAGAAAGGACTGGTCAAACCAGGCCAGACCGTCACCTTCGTCTATCCGGTCGGGAGGATGAAGGACAAGCCGGGGTCCATAGAATTGTATATAACAACCATGGGTCAGTAGAAACGTCAAATTCAGAAAGGGAGGTCTAATGACTATGAAAAAACTGAGCATTGTGTTGGCTATCACCGTGGCCCTGACTCTGATCATTACAGGACCGGTCGCGGCTAAAACATTTTTCTTAGGTATCGGCACCGGTGGCACCGGCGGCATCTATTATCCCTATGGCGGGGGTGTAGCAGAGATATGGTCCCGGTATGTTCCGGGCGTCAGGGCCGTAGCAGAAGTCACAGGCGCAAGCGTGGAAAACGTAAAGTTAGCATCGAAGGGCGAAACCGTCGTGGGAGAGGTCATGGGAGATGTGGCCGTCGCAGGTTATAATGGCACTTCCAAGTTTAAGGGAAAGAAACAAAAGATCCTTTCCATGGCCATCATGTATCCCAACCTGCTTCAGCTGGTAACCTTGAAGAAGAGTCCTATCACAAACGTAGAGCAGATAAAGGGCAAGACGATCAGCAGCGGGAGCCCGGGAAGCGGCACCAATTTTATGGCCGAGGTGGTATTCAAGGCCCTTGGTATTCCCCTGGATTCCTATAAGGACACCCGCCTTTCCTTTACCGAGAGCTCCAATGCCCTCAGGGACGGAACCATCGAATTAGGTACGTGGTCGGTTGGGCCCGGCACCAGTTCCATCATGGACCTGGCAACGACCCATGACATCCGGATCATTCCCTTTACACCTGAGCAGGCCAAAAAAGTCCTCGCGGCCAACAAGACCTATTCTTCGGTGAAATTGGCCGGCGGTGTATACAATGGTGTTGACAATCCGGTTCCCACGATCGGCGTGTGGAACGTGCTGATCTGCCAGAAGTCCTTAGACACGGACTTGGTGTACAAATTGGTTAAAGCCCTGTACGAGCACAATGATTACCTCTGCAAAATTCATCCCTCAGCCGCGTACACTACGCCTGAGAATGCTGTGAAATACTCACCGATCCCGCTCCATCCGGGGACCATCAAATACCTCAAGGAAAAGGGGATCAAGGTGCCTGCAAGACTGATTCCTTAACGGGGTGACAAGAATTGTTCACTAAGCCGGTTCAGTCCTCCGTATGGGGGGTAACCGGCGCAATCATTGGCCTGGCTCTGGCCGCCTGGTTTTTGCCAGGCGGTCTGGAGTTGCGCCTAACCCCCGTATTGAAAGACGGGCCGTTGTTGGTTCTCCCCTTAGAGCCGGGCGAACACTTTACCATCCACTACTATCACTCGGTGGAAAACGCCCCCATCTGGGAAGAACACAGCTTAGATAAAGAGGGGCGTATCTATATCGAGGAAGAGCGTTATCTAAAATTCGGGGCCGGCATGGGTCGGATGCCTGGAATAGGCCGTATGGTGCGGCGGGGGCCGTATGAAGTCATCGAAAACATGCATATGCCCACAGGCGATTTCATACTGCGGGTGGGAAGCCCCGGCGTGGACCACACCATTATCTGGCGTAATATCAGGAGAAATCTATCCGCAGTTGCGCCGCATGAAGCGGTGCGCTTCTCGGCCCGGCCTGTGAGCCTGCTTTACAAAATGTACCGCTCCCTTTTCCCCCATTCCGCCACCCCCATCAAAGGCTGAAGTCAAAATTGAGGCTATCATGAAAAAAGCGAGTGAAACAACCTCTTCTTCCGCAATCGAATGGAGCATCTTGAAAGTTGTTGCGGTTATAGGAATAGGGCTCAGTCTGTTTGAACTGTATACGGCCGGAATCATTGCCATGACCGCCATGAGGCACAGGTCCGTTTTCCTGACCTCCATTCTCGTCATAGCCTTTTTGACCCGACCCCTTTACAAGGGGGCCCGGAGAGACCGGCTGAACGGGGCACTCTGCGTTGACCTGATCTTAGTGGCCATGAGTGTGGCCGTGGGCGCCTATATTTTTATCGATCTTAACGGCATCTTTGACCGCCAGGGTGATTGGAGCCAATGGGACATCAACGTTGGTATTGTTCTGGTCCTCCTTGTGCTCGAGGCCACACGCCGTGTTATCGGTTTAAATTTGACGTGTATTGCCTCCGGGTTCCTTCTGTTCGGATATTTCGGGCCCTACATGCCCGATATCCTTGTGCACAAGGGGTACTCCATCGAACGGATGGCCACCACGCTCTCCCTCACCACAGAGGGGATATTCGGCCTGCCCACCGGGGTTGCAGCAACGTTTGTCTTTATATTTATTTTGTTTGGGTCCTTCCTGGAAAAGACGGGGGCAGGGAACTTCTTTATCGATATGGCCTATTCCATTACAGGCCGTTTCTCCGGGGGGCCGGCGAAGACCGCTGTGGTAGCAAGCGGATTCATGGGATCGGTTGCCGGAAGCGCGATAGCCAATGTGGTTGCCACAGGCTCTTTTACCATCCCGATGATGAAAAAGATCGGATATCGACCTCACGTGGCCGCTGCCGTGGAGGCGGCGGCCTCCACAGGGGGACAATTGATGCCCCCCATCATGGGGGCCGGGGCCTTTCTGATGGCCGAATTCACGCAAACCCCCTACCTTGAAATTATAAAAATAGCATTTATCCCTGCTCTCCTTTATTTCTTCTCTGTCATCCTTTTCGTGCATCTTGAGGCCCAAAAGGAAGGCATCTGGGGCCAGCCCAAAGAAGTCTTGCCGAGGATTGGCAAAACCATAAAAAAAGGAATCCATTTTATTATTCCTGTTGGCATCCTTATCACAGTACTCGTCATGAATTACAGCCCGATGATGGCAGGGTTTATAGCAATATTGGCCGTCTATTTCACAGCGCTTCTTCGCAAAGACTCGCGGATTTCAATCACGACCCTGCTCAAGACCTTAGAGCAGGGGGCGCGGAATGCCGTTGTGGTGGGCGTTGCCTGTGCAGCAGCCGGCATTATCGTAGGGATCGTCAACCTGACCGGAACAGGATTGAGGTTTTCTTCTTTGATTGTTTCTCTTTCTCAGGGGATTCCGCTCTTAGCATTGGGCCTGGTTGCAATCACCTCCCTGCTCCTCGGAATGGGGCTTCCGGTGACAGCCTCCTACATCGTTCTGGTCATCTTAGCAGGTCCGGCTCTCATGGATCTCGGCATCCCGCTCCTCACGGCCCATATGATCGTATTCTGGTACAGCCAGGATGCCAATATAA
Organism: Deltaproteobacteria bacterium; assembly: GCA_029932035.1. Taxonomy (GTDB): domain Bacteria; phylum Desulfobacterota; class DSM-4660; order Desulfatiglandales; family Desulfatiglandaceae; genus Desulfacyla. The sequence goes on from JAOZQV010000036.1 coordinate 5,206, forward strand.
CGCCACCGGTTGCCTTGGAGTCTTTTGCAGCATCCGGCATAGCAGGCTCAAGCCCCATGCGGACGGCGTTCACATCCTGGAAGCTGGCCAAGGGACTCTATATTATACCTATTGTCATGGCCTATCATCCCCTCCTCCTGAACGGCACCACCGGAGAAGTGGTCCAGACAGTTATCTTTTGCACTGTCGCTATTACGGCCTTTGTGATCTGTTTAGAGCGGTATTTCTTCGTACCCCTCACCTGGGTAGAAACGATCCTGTACGGAGGGGCTGCCATCGCGCTAATCTGGGCGAACGATACCGTCAACCATATTGGATTCGCCGTATTCGTTGTTCTTTCGGCCTATCAGATCATAGCAAAAAGGAGGGCGCTCAACCCAAAGACGTGAAACGTGAAACTGGATACTGGATACTGGTCGAAGATCCCGTCTTTAGCGGGACAACCCGTAACCCGTAACCCGCAACTCGCAACCCAACCAGGTCGCTTTTCAATCAACAATCATCAATCATCAATCCAAGGGCCCGTAACCCGTAGGAGGACAGATGAGTACTGACCATGGATTTCAACTTCTGAAAGAACAGGAGATCAAAGAATTAAAGACTTTGGCTATGGTTTATCGCCATTCAAAAACCGGCGCCCAACTCCTCTCCCTTACCACAGATGACGAGAATAAAGTCTTTGGAATTACATTTCGCACACCCCCGTCAGATTCCACAGGGGTAGCCCACATATTAGAACACTCCGTGCTTTGCGGGTCACAAAAATACCCGGTGAAAGAACCCTTTGTAGAGCTCCTAAAGGGGTCCCTGCAGACCTTTCTCAATGCCTTTACCTATCCTGACAAGACCTGCTACCCCGTGGCGAGTCAAAACCTCCAGGACTTTTATAATCTCATAGATGTCTATCTCGATGCCGTTTTCTATCCGCGGATCACGCGCTCCATATTCCAGCAGGAGGGGTGGCATTTTGAACTGAAAAATGCAGATGATCCCCTCTCATACAAGGGCGTTGTCTTCAATGAGATGAAGGGGGCTTATTCGTCCCCTGACAACCTCCTTTCCGAGTACTCCCTCCAATCCCTTTTCCCGGATAACGCCTATGGTTTTGATTCGGGCGGCGATCCAAAGCAGATACCGCGCCTTACCTACGAACAATTCCACTCCTTCCACAAGAGATACTATCATCCCTCCAATGCCAGGATCTACTTTTACGGTAATGATGATCCGGATGAGAGGTTGAGACTAATCAATGAGTATCTCAAGGAGTTTGATCCGATCGAAATCGATTCAGAGATCCGGTTGCAGACCCCTTTCAAAGAATCCAAACGTTTGATCCGCCCGTTTATGGTCGGAGAAGATGCGGACACAGACCCGAAAGGGATGGTTACCCTCAACTGGATGCTCACGGAAACAAGAGACGTTGAAACAAATTTTGCCCTTCACGTATTGGAATATAGCCTCCTTGGCATGCCTGGCTCCCCCCTGAGAAAGGCCCTGATAGACTCGGGCCTCGGAGAAGATATTGCCGGCGTGGGTCTTGAAAACGAGCTGCGTCAGATCTACTTCTCCACGGGCCTCAAGGGTGTTGACACAAAAAACGCCGACCGTATTGAATCCCTAATCTTAGAGACCTTAGCCGAACTGGCCAAATCCGGGATCGACCCCCATACCACCGAAGCAGCCCTGAATACCATCGAATTCGGTTTGAGGGAAAACAACACAGGGAGTTTCCCCCGCGGGCTCTCGCTCATGCTGAGATCCCTGACCACCTGGCTTTATGACAGCGACCCGTTCGCCCTCCTCTCCTTTGAAGGACCGCTTGAAACCATAAAATCCAGAGTTAGGTCAGAGAATGCGTTTTTTGAAAAGATGATTGACCGCATGCTTCTCTCAAACCCGCACCGAACCACCCTGATTCTCCAGCCGGATACAAACCTCAGGAAGCAAGAAGAAGAAAACGAAAAGGATCGCCTGACAAAGACCCGGTCAGCCATGGTCAAGGAAGAGCTAAAAGGGATTGTAGATAACACAAAAGAACTCAAGCGCCTCCAGGGGACCCCTGATCCGCCTGAAGCCCTGGCCGCCATCCCAGTGCTGAAATTGGAGGACTTAGATAAACAGAATAAGACCATACCCTTAGCCTTCTCAGAGGAGAGTGGGACGAAAATCCTGTTCCACGATCTGTTTACCAACGGCATCGCATATGTGGACTTGGGCTTCAATCTGCGTTGTCTCCCTTCCGAATACCTCCCTTATCTCCCCCTCTTTGGCCGGGCGCTTGTCGAGATAGGGACAGAAAAGGAGGATTTCGTCACCCTGACCCAGCGTATCAGCCGCAAGACCGGGGGGATCAGACCACAACTGTTCACCTCCAGCGTTAAGGACTCCCGGAAGAGCGCTGCATGGCTCTTCTTGAGGGGCAAGGGGATGTCAGGTCAGATTGACGATCTGATCCATATCGTGCAGGATGTGCTCCTCACGGTGAAGTTGGATAACCAGGAACGGTTTCGACAGATGGTGATGGAGGAGAAGGCCAGAGTCGAGCAGCATCTGGTCTCGGCCGGGCACCAGGTGGTCAACCTCCGGCTCAGGGCCCATTTCAGCGAAGCCCACCGGGCTGCGGAGCAGATGGGCGGAATAAGTTATCTCTTTTTTGTAAGAAAGTTAGCTCTGGCCGTTGATGAGGACTGGCCCGGGGCGCTTACCGTACTCCGGCAAATACACAAAATCCTCTTAAACCGCAAGGCAATGATCGCGAATATCACCGTAGACCAGCAAGGATGGTTCCGAATTGAGCCGCGCCTGAAGGACCTTCTAAAAGCATTGCCAAAAGCCCCTGTCTCCGAACCGGACTGGCCCGCAGGAGACGACCCCCTTTTCGAAGGGATGACCATCCCCTCCCAGGTCAATTATGTGGGCAAGGGGGCAGATCTTTATAGCCTGGGGTACAAGTTTCATGGCTCTGCACTCGTTGTAACACGTTATCTGCGCAATGCCTATCTGTGGGATCAGGTTCGTGTTCAGGGCGGGGCGTATGGCGCTTTCTGCATTTTTGATCGCCTTTCAGGTGTTTTGACCTTTGTATCTTACAGGGACCCCAATCTCATTCAAACCATTGAGACCTTTGGCCGGTCCGGCCGGTTCCTTGAAAATATGACCCTGAGTGAGGATGAACTCATAAAGGGCATAATCGGAGCTATTGGAGATCTGGACAGCCACATGCTCCCGGACGCAAAGGGATTCAGCTCAATGGTTCGTTATCTCATCGGCGATACCGAAGAAAACCGGCAACAGATGCGGGACGAAATACTAAAGACCAGTGCCGCTGATTTCAAGGAGATGGCCCGAGTTCTTGAGGAAGTCAAAAACAAGGGTATAGTAAAAGTCCTCGGATCCCCAACCGCCATGGAAGCAGCCGAGAAAGACCGACCAGGATGGCTGAAGCTGCTCAAGGTGCTCTAAAAAGCCCCTCTTGTCTCGCGCAAAGACGCAAAGCACGCCAAGACAAACTGAATAATGTCAACACATTACCCCTGCATTCTCTACGGGCTCTGCCCGCCCCGTAGCTCCGGCAGATGGTACTGGGGTGAGAAATCTGACTTTTTGTTTACCCAGTTAAATCTCCTTTGCGCCTATTTAACCAGGGCGGCCTTATCAAAAATAGCTTGACAAATCTGCCCGACATGTTATGAGTAGAATTATTACTCATAATAGGGACTATAATGGAAAACCTGTTTGCCGGTCTAATTGCATCCAAGACCAGGATTAAGCTCCTGACCAGGCTTTTTTTCAACCCTGAGACCCGCTCATATCTTCGCGAACTGGCCAAGGAGTTCAATGTATCCACAAACTCGGTTCGCGAAGAACTCAACCAGCTTACCAAAACCAAACTCCTGAAATCTGAAAGAAATGGCCGCCAGGTCCTCTATGCCGCTAACCAGGATCATCCCCTCTTCCCGGAACTAAAATCCATGGTGAGCAAGGCCATGGGTATAGACCAAGTCATTGACAGTATCGTAATCAGGCTGGGTGACTTAGAGAGGGCCTATCTAATCGACGACTACGCCCAAGGAAAGGATACGGGAATTGTGGACCTTTTATTAGTTGGGAACATTGACCAGTATCATCTAAATGATTTGAGCAGGAAAACTGAACGGTATATCAAAAGAAAGATCAGGTCCCTGGTCTTGAACAGGGAGGAATATGAAAAATTCGAACCGACGCTGAAACAGCGACCCAGTGTTCTAATATGGGAGGCAAAGAAAAATAGCAGAACCGGGAAACCCTGAAACAGATACTATCGCCAACGCTCACAAAATTAAACAGTATATCAGTAAGTTATATCAGCTATGCCTGCCTAACTTAAGGGGCGGAGCTATGTCTGGAGACCTTTGAAAGGTGCTTCCCGCTTTGGCAGAATTCAAGGTCAAACCGATTGACATTTCATTAACTTATTGTTATTAATAAAAATATGAAATATCAAGACCTGACATCATTAATAAAAACTCCCATTTTTTCAAAAACCGATATCGTATTGGCTGGAGGAAAAATTTTTGATTATCAACTAACTCGTTGGGTGAAAAAGGGATACCTTCTGAAAATAAAGAACGGCATCTATATATTTGAAAGGGATTACGAGAAAATCAGAGGTGAAGAGATTGCCGCAGCGCTTTACCAGCCCAGCTATCTGAGTTTGGAGAGCGCCCTCTCAGCCTATGGATTTATTCCTGAAATGGTCTATGCCTATGTCAGTGTAACCGGCAAAATTAACCGGATCTTTGACAACAAATTCGGCCATTTTATCTATCGTCACGTAAAGAGCGAACTATTCTGGGGATATCGGGAGGTAAAAACAAACACCGGCCGGTTCCTCATTGCTGAGCCGGAAAAGGCGCTACTCGACTATCTCTACCTTAACCTCTCAAGAATCAACAGCGAATCCGATTTTGAGAATCTGAGGTTCAATGAAGACCGGCTTCGCGAGACCTTAAACAGAGAAAAATTTGTAAAATACCTGCAGGCATTCGAAATAAAAAAGCTTAAAAGGTGGGCTAACAGGTGCTTACAGTAGAGCAGATCAAAGAATACTTTCCGGATCAGGTGGTCAAGAGAAATTCGCGGGGCATCTTGGTGGAATACTTGCAATACGAGCTTCTTGATTCTCTGTTCAAACTCAAAGAGGCCGCATTCCTCAGCTTTACAGGCGGCACAGCCATCAGGATGCTGCAGCAGAGCCCCCGTTTCTCCGAAGATCTTGACTTTGATAATTTCGGCATGACATTCGGGCAATTCGAAGAAGCGCTTCAAAAAGTATGTAGGGACATGAAGGCCAAGGGATTTTTGGTAGAATACAGAACCGTTGAACGAGGGGCATATCATTGTTACCTCAAGTTTCCGGAGATCCTCTACAAGTCAGGAATAAGCCCGCATGCCGGTAAGAAAATATTGATAAGGATAGACACCGAACCTAAGGAAAGGTTTTATAAACCCCAAATCTATCTCCTGAATAAATTCACACTCTACCGTCAGCTCCTTACGGCCCCTCCATCGATACTTTTGTCTCAGAAAATGATGACAGTTCTACAGAGGAAACGTGAAAAAGGCCGTGATCTGTTTGATGTTTCGATTTTGATGGGAGTTGCAGGGCCTGATTTCGATTATATGGCGAGATACCTTAGCCTTGGAAAAGAAGAAATAATCGATCAATTTACAAGGAGGGTAGAAGAGTTGGACCTGAACTTTCTCGCTAAGGACGTGGAACCCTTTCTATTTTCACCGGAACAAAAGGAAAGAGTGCTGACCTTCCGGGAATATTGGAGGCAACACCAATAACGAACCATATGAGATAGAATGCATGTTTAATCCTGATTTCTGGCCTTTCTCGGGTTTAAAGCGTGATTCCTTTCCCATTGGAGTAACACAGTTAGATAGCGACGTCTCGCAGATCTCACATGAGCGTAGAGTTGAGACTTTTTTCTTGACCTTAGGTCTTATATAGGATATTATTTTGGAACCAATATGCGAACCAGGAGGGTGTCTTTATGGCAAGTTTGACACAAAAAAAGATCTCGATCAGCTCCGAACAAAAACAATTTTTGGAAAATTACAGACAGTGGGGATTTACAGATCAGAGCAGTATTGTACGTGAAGCTCTTACCCTGTTTATTAGGGAGTTAAAAACAAACCAACGAAAAACCCAAATGGCCCAAAAAGCGAGGGAGCTTATTTCTGAGTATGCAACAGATAAAGAATTAACCGGCTTTACTGATTTAGACGGTGAGGATTTCCTATGAAACAGGGAGAAATATGGGAAATAAACTTAAGTCCAACCGTCGGAGCCGAAATCAAGAAGAAACGGCCCGCTGTAATCATAAATGACGATGCAATCGGAATCTTACCACTAAAAGTAATTGTCCCCATAACAGAATGGAAGGACCGTTTTCAGGGGGCCATATGGCTAGTGAGAATAGAACCGGACAACGAAAATAAACTTATGAAACCATCTGCCATTGACACATTTCAGATCAGGTCCGTATCTACAAGACGGTTTTTGAGGAAGACCGGTTCGGTGCCCTCAACCGTATTAAATAAAATAAAAACAGCCATTAAAGCAGTCATAGCTATGGATTAGTCTTAATCTGTTCCTCAAATTCCGTCCTCCGTCCTGTCTCCTCTATTCTGTTTTCTATATTTTTTCTATTCCATTTGGGCCTAACTCACCATTTTATTTATATATTTATGCCCCCAAGCTTTTACAGATTTGAACGGAAACTCCATAGAAATTGCAAAATCAGATGGGGTAGATTCCCCGCAGACTGTAGGCAGAAGAGGAAATGCGATGTTTGATCCAGCCTAATTTCTTCTGCTTATGGTACGTTCTTCGATCCTAAATATCTGTGCTAATCTGCGTCCTATATTATAGCGAAGTTATCCAGGAGACCGTAAATATCTGGATCTCAAATCTCTGATATAAAACCCCGGCAGAAGGCCGGGCACAAGAGGCAATCGCCATTAAGAGCCCTTCTAATGGCAAAAAAATCATAATGAACCAGCACCCGCTCCCTGGTAAGTTTAATAGTTGACTACGGCCCCCATTCCGTACATTGATCATTCTCTTCTAATTGCAGAGAAGGGAACCCTGTCTATCTTTCTGTCTTGACAAAATAGCGTTTTACGGCTAAATTTAAGCCATCAAAATACAATCTTATGACTAATTATCTGCCTTAACACACTTGTCTGTGCCTGAATTCGTTATGATAGAACGAGAAATAGAAAGAAAAATTGAAGACTTCAGAGATCTGGGTATTCCGGATTATATCCCGAGGGAAAGTAGGATTCAACTCGTTGGGAACATGGTATCAACGATCATAGGAGCCCGCAGGGCCGGCAAGAGCTTCCGGGCCATACAGGCAGCAGATGAATTAATTGAGCAAAAGGTTCTCAGATCGATCAACCAGATTTGTCTGCTCGATTTTGACAACCCCATCCTATCCAATATGAATGCCACTGATCTGAAACTGATTCAGGATACCTTCCTCAAACTGAATCCGGATTTTGAACTCACCACGCCGCTCCTTTTCATCCTGGATGAGATCCACAAGATCTCTAACTGGGAAGAATATGTCATAGATCTATCCCGTAATCCAAACTGGAAAGTAATAGTTACTGGATCGTCTTCAAAACTGTTAAAAGATGACATCGCAACCGAACTCCGGGGCAAAGCCATTTCTTCCACTATTTATCCTCTCAGCTTTAGTGAATTTCTGAAGTTCAAGGGCTTCGGATACAAGCCGGGTTCAACAAAAGGCCAGGCCGAGACAAGAAGATTTTTTGATGAATTCCTGACATGGGGCGCCTATCCCGCTCTAACCGGTGTAGAAGAATATACGAAAGAGTCGCTGCTTCGAGAGTATTTCGATACCATGATTCTTAAAGATATCATACAGCGACACAATGTCAGCAAACCTCGACAATGCATCCACCTGTACAACTACCTCCTTTCCAATATCGGCAAAAGCCATACCCTCATGAGCGCCTTTCGGTATCTAAAACAGGCCGGATTCAATACAAGCCGAGATGCAGTGAGGGAGCAGGTCCATTGGGCGGAAGATTCATGGCTCCTGTCAAATGTCTCCATATATTCGAATTCACTCAAAGAGCAAGAGAGAAATTACAAAAAGATTTATGCTATTGATTGGGCTTTGGCCAATAAAAACAGCCTTATTTGGGATGGCGCCTATTCCAGGGCGTTTGAGAATATGGTTTTCATCCACCTTTATCAAAAGTGGCACAGAATCCACTACTATCTGACCAAGAAAAAACGACAGGAAGTGGACTTCATCGCTGTTGACGCCCATCGTCGTCCTGTTATGGCGGTCCAGGCATGTATGGATATAGACCAGGAGGACACTCTGAATCGAGAATTGGAACCCATGATCTCAACAGCAAAGTATTTCGGCATAAAGGAAAACCTGATAATTACCTACAATCAGGAAAAGGATTTTCATAGGGACGGGATTCTTGTCAAGGCCATTCCAGCCTGGAAATGGCTGCTCAACGATTGAGAACCGGCACAGGCAATGAAACAACCGAAAAAAATCTTTGACAAAACAATGTAGCAGCGTCCATTAAGAGACTATTCCATATTGACAAAGGCACCATTATGACGTACATTTATGTAGCATGATGATAGAAAACTCAGGGAAACTTTACCATGGATGCAGCAACTCAAAATAAAAACGAGCGGATCAACCTCCGTGTGAAAAGCAGCGCAAAGCGCCTCATAGCGCGTGCGGCCGGTTTTGAGGGCAAGACCGTCAGTCATTTTATACTGACCAGCGCCTTGAAGCGTGCAGAGGAAACCGTCCGGGAGCATCAGATGATAACGTTGAATACGGAAAATTCAAGGGCCTTTTTCGATGCCCTGGCCGCTCCGGTGCGTTTTAATCGCAAATTGACCGTTGCTCTTGAAGAATATGATAAGCGCGTCATCAGCAAATGACGAATTTCCGAGATCTGGTTATAGCGCCGCTGAACGCCGCTCATGACAGAGCCGGCTTCCGCTGTAATGTAGAAGCGCTGGATCATTATATTCATAAGCAGGCAGGACAGGATATCAGACGCCGCATCAGTCGTATTTTCGTTGCAGCGCTGCCGGACAACCCCAAAGAGGTGATGGGTTATTACAGCCTGAGCACATTGTCCATTGAACTGAGCCAATTACCGGAAAAGCTGGCCCGAAAGTTGCCGAAGCACCCGGTCCCCACTGCTCTGATTGGCAGACTGGCGGTCAGTGAAAATGCCAGGGGATGCGGCATTGGCAAAATGCTGCTGGTAGATGCTGTTAAGCGAACCCTGTCGGTCAGCGACCAGATTGCAATCTATGCCATGGTTGTGGATGCCATTAACGACAGCGCTAAAGGCTTTTATGAGCAGTTCGGGTTTACCCGCTTAAGCGATGACAGCCCAAGGCTGTTTCTGCCTTTAAAATCTTTTGAAGACAACCCACTACCCATACTGTTTTAAATTTCTAATATTAAGAAACAGAAAAAGCGCCGGGCTTTTTGAAGGATAAAATATTTGGCTCTGTGATCCCTGCCCGTCGAAGATGCCGTCGCGCGGTGCCCCGTTAAATTTCTTTGGCTTCTATTTAACTGGGTTGCCCTCTGTGAGAGGTATTCTTTTCAATAACGTAACAAAGTGCCCACACTATACGTAATACAACCGCATCCCTGGCTACACTGATTCGCAATAAACCAACAAAACACCAGCTTGCTCCGTGCCGTCCAGAAACTTACTGAATTGGATGAGATAGCAATCGCTGAAAAAAAGGTAATATTTGAGAACAACTTTCGACATACGCTCTACCGGCTTTAAGCGCTACTTTAGCAACACCTCCTGGCTCATGGGCCACCGTGTATTGAGCATGGTTGTTGCGCTCTTTGTCGGTGTCTATGTTGCCCGATATCTCGGGCCGGAGAGGTTTGGCCTTTTGAGCTATGCGATAGCTCGCAGCGTCTAAGTCAATAGGAAGGAGTGACTTATATTTGTTATCGATC
>JAOZQV010000349.1 GCA_029932035.1 Deltaproteobacteria bacterium
TCGATATAACGGGGGGTCTTATGGATGGTGACTTTGAAGTTCCCGGCAGGGCCTTCGACAGATTCAAGATCAGCATAAGTGATAAGTTCGATATTTAAATGCCGGCCGACCTCGACCAGTTTAGGAGAGATGATTCACATGGCACAGTCATTGGTGGGGAAGGTCTTATCTAATTCACTCATTACCCCACCGATGGCCGATGATTTCTCTACGAGATGAACAAGGTATCCGGAATCGGCCAGATCCAATGCAGCTTGCATCCCTGCAATGCCTCCTCCTACGACAACGACAGAACCAACGACTTTCTCGGGCATGAAAGACTCCTTAGAAATCGCCTAAAATTAAAGAGTGGATTGAAAAAAGTGAAAGTGCCGTATTTCTCTCATTATTTTCTGATGGTGTCAACAAAAAAACTCTCAGATTTTTTTTACCCTATCGGGATCTGGAAACAAGGATGCTGATCGACAAATATCAACTTGAACCGTGGTCGTTACAATGTTACACTTCATAATAATCTGACTGAAACCCTCATCAAACGGAGTGTAGCGTATGTTGAGAAAAACGGACTCAACCATAAGAATCGGCCTTGTCGGCGGCGGATCTTTTTGTAAAGAATTCATGGAGAAGACCTTTTCTTATGGCAAAAAATACACTGATGGCGCCAGGATTGTCGCAGTGGCCGATCCGGATACAGAATCTCCGGGGGTTGCTTTTGCCCGCGGGCTGGGACTGATTACGGTTTCTGACTATCAGGAATTATATAATTCTAAGCATGATATTAATCTCATTATCGTCCTGAGTACGGACGAGGAAATTTTTGACGATATCCTCCATACCAAACCGGGGCATATCCGGCTGCTTTCCAATAAGGTGTTCAGGCTCTTATGGGAAACGGTTGCCATGCAGGAACAGGAACTGAGAGAGCATACCGATGAGCTGGTGACCATTTTGGATGGTATCCAGGATTCCATTGTTGTTATAACACCGGAAAAGGAGATTGTGGAAGTAAACCAGGCCTTCTTGAAGCAGATGGGCTACACACGGGATGAGGTAATCGGCCGGACGTGCCACCAGGTCTTTCAAAATGTAATGTACCCTTGCGAACCAGGAGATATCGTTTGTCCTTTGAACGAAGTTGTTCGTAATAAGGGGCCCAACCAGCAGATTCTTACACGGATAGATCATAACGGAGAACGTCGTTTTATTGAGTTGAGCATATTCCCCATATGGGAAAAGGATGGCAAGATCCTGCGGTTCATTGAGATTAGCCGTGATATTACTGACAGGAAAAAAGAGGAGGAAGAGATTACCCGTCGTCTCGAACAGATGGTGGAAGAGAGGACCCTGCAGTTAAAGGAAACACACGAAAAACTTCTCCATCAGGACAAGATGGCTTCCTTAGGGAAATTGTCAGCCTCGGTTGTCCATGAAATCAACAACCCTATAGCGGGGATACTGAATCTGCTCATGCTGCTCAAGCGGATTATTGAAGAGGGGCCCGTGAACGAGGATGAGATTCAACAATTCAAGCAGTACCTCAATCTCATGGAGACGGAAACCAGACGAATAGGCCGAATTGTCTCCAATTTGTTGGCCTTTTCCCGACAGTCAGGAATGAGAGTCAAGCATGTTGACATCAACCGGATTATCGAGAAGACTCTGTTTTTGAACTCCAATCTCCTGAAGATAAACGGGATTAAGGTTGAAAAGGATTTGGATCGGGATCTTCCTGATATTATGGGGTCGGAGGACCAGCTTCAGCAGGTCTTTATGAACCTGGTTTCCAATGCCGCCGAGGCTATGGAGAGCTCTGAGGAGGGTATCCTGAGGGTCGAAACCGAGCACTCCCTAAAAAATAACAGCATCGTAGCCAGGGTTACAGACACGGGGGTGAGCATTTCCAAAGAAAATCGTGCGGCTCTCTTCGAACCCTTTTTCACAACGAAGAAAAAGGGAAAAGGTGTAGGCTTAGGTCTCTCGGTGGTTTACGGGATTATTGAAGAGCATAAGGGTTCTATCAATGTGGAATCCGAGGTTGGAAGGGGCACGACCTTTGTGGTGGAACTCCCCCTGGATCAACAGGGGATCAAGAATGAAAAGAGAAATTAAAGGAGAGAGGATTTTCCCATGGACAGTACCAAAATCCTTATTGTTGATGATGAATTGATTATGAGGGAATCTTTGGCGGGATGGCTTGAAAGAGATGGCCATGATGTGAAAAAGGCTGCCAGCGGAGAAGATGCCCTGGAAATGCTGAAAACCGTCAAATTCGATATACTCCTGGTCGACATGAAGATGGAAGGGATGAGCGGTCTGGATGTATTGAAGCATGTGAAAGAGAGCGATCCGGAGGTGGCGGTGGTGATAATTACCGCTTATGGCTCTATCTCTACGGCCATTGATGCCATGAAGGTGGGGGCGTATGATTATCTCCTTAAACCATTTGATCCCAACGAATTGGGGATGCTCATTGAGAAGATTATCCATTTTCAGGCACAGGCAAGGGAAAATCTGTTTCTAAAAGAGCAGTATAAGGACAGGACCCGGTATGAAAATATGATCGCCCAGGCCGGACCGATGCAGGAGGTGTTTGACCTTATAGCGGATGTTGCGCCGACAGGCTCCACTGTCCTGATTACCGGCGAGACCGGGACAGGGAAGGGATTGGCGGCCAAGGCCATCCATACTGCGAGCCCCCGCGCGGAGGGTCCTTTTGTAGTAGTCAACTGCGGCGCTTTTCCCGAGCATCTTTTGGAAAGCGAGCTTTTCGGCTATCAGAAGGGGGCCTTTACTGATGCAAAAACCAACAAAAAGGGCCGGCTGGAACTGGCCCACGGTGGCACCCTGTTCTTAGACGAGATTGGTGAGATCAGTATGAGGATGCAGATAGATCTGCTGCGTGTCTTAGAGGACCGGATTTTTTACAGGGTGGGCGGGACACAGCCCATAGAGGCGGATTTCCGTGTCATTGCCGCTACGAATAAGAACCTCGAGGAGGCCATAAAGGAGCGGATATTCCGGGAGGACCTGTATTATCGTCTGAATGTGATCTCCTTTATCATGCCGCCCCTTCGCGATCGGAAGGATGATATCCCCCTTCTATCGGAACATTTTCTCAGGCGTTTTTCTCAGGAAACCAATAGACATATTGACGAGATCAGCAGGGAGGCCATGGACGAAATGATGCTCTACGAATGGCCGGGGAACGTGCGGGAGCTGGAAAACGCCATTGAGAGGGCCGTTGTTGTCGGGAAGACCAGGAAGATCATGCCCCAGGATCTGCCCATATTTCGTCCCGAACATTTAGATGCCCCAACCGATAACTCCCTAAGGGAGATAGAGAAGGCCCATATCAGCCGCATCCTGAATGATAACCAGTGGAATATCTCCAGGGCTTCCCAAATCTTGGGGATTGATCGCTCCACCCTTTACAGTAAGGTTAAACGTTATAGCATTCAGAGGCCCCCAGGGGCTTAGGCAGTTCCCGAACAGAATGGCTTCCCTATTTCTTAATCCAAAAACAAATTTCAAATGTGGCAGTTATTTCGTCCTAATTTTAGACTGTTACAGCGCGGATCCGGATTGAATAACACACAACAGAAAAAGGTCATTATTTCTCCCATCGGAAAAAGGGATAATGACCTGACTGAATTAATAGCTGCTGAAATCGAATCCGTATTCAGGCACAAGACGGAAACGGTGCCCCTTCTTGATTCGGTGGGCTTTGCCTTAGATCCTGTTCGCCGGCAGTATCATTCCACTCCAATCTTAGAAAAATTAGCTGCTTTGGCGCCGGCTCAGGCTATGAAGGTCTTAGGTATAGTGCAGGATGATCTATTTATCCCCATCCTTACACACGTATATGGTGAGGCACAGTTAGGGGGAAGGGCGTGTATGGTGTCCACGTATCGGCTTGGGGAGGGGCTTTCTTTAGCGGGGAGCAGGGATGCCTATCAACGACGGGTGGTCAAGGAGGCTATCCATGAACTGGGGCATACCTTCAATCTCCGGCACTGCCGTGACAGCGCGTGTATTATGCACTACTGCCATACGGTGGAAGATGTGGACAGAAAAACAGACCAGCTCTGCAGATATTG
>JAOZQV010000037.1:0-1258 GCA_029932035.1 Deltaproteobacteria bacterium
ATTGGATAGCCTGGATTCTTCTCTGCTGGCACTCATGAGGGAGGCGGGATGTGAATCCATGTGCTACGGCATTGATTCCGGCTCAAAGAAGACATTAGCATTTATCCGAAAGAACATCGATCACGAAATTCTATACAACCGGGTAGTTGAAACAGCCGATCAGGGGATTATACCCACCCTCAGTTTTGTGATCGGGTTCCCTGAGGAGGAAAGAAGGGATATTGATGAGACATTAACCTTAGCCCTTCGATCCGGTATTGTGGGGAATAGCAACCCCCTTATTCAACTTCCCACGGTGCTGCCCGGCACTGACCTCTATACCCGTTATGGGGAGAGGCTTGTGCGGGAAGCGGACACATATTTTGCCTTAGGGCTTGAATTTGATAGGGGGGAACGTCTTTCATCTGATGAAGCATTGATCAATGCCGACCCCATGATATTCAGCAGTTTTTACAATCTGCCCTGCTCAGGTCTGCCCCTTGATGAACTTAGCCTCATAGCCCAATATTTTCCCCTGATGGTTCGACTTTATCCGAAGAGCTTTTTGCTCATAAGCCTCGAGTATAACACATCAGTCTCGGAACTTTTTGTTGACTGGCTTAGCTGGATCAACGGCTATTTGAAGAGAGATCAAATCACCCTATCCCCAAGGGAGTGTTATCTTCATTTCAGGGATTTCGTATCAGAATTAAGGATAGAGAGAGGAGAACCGGAGAGAAGGCATTTTCCTGAACTTCTCAGGTATGAGAATATTGCCATAGAGGTTGCCAGGTTCAGTGATGAGAGCAAATTTTTCAATATTGATCTTCAGAACATGAAGGAGTTTAAGCCGACAGCAGATGAAAATGCAATAATTGAGGAGTTTGACTTTGATCTCCCTGTGATTATTTTAGATATGAAAAACGGAAATTTCCAAGAGAGCTATCCGACCGAAAAAACGGTCCTAATTTTTCAGCAGGAAGGAGATATCTTAGACGTATATGAGATAAACCCTTTTGTGAAGGATTTTCTGAAAAGCTGCGATGGAAAAACAGACCTTTCGGCTATTCTAAGGCAACTCCTTAAACGCCACGGGGGAGATATGAAGGAAGAAGATTTCTTTGACTCGTGCGCAGAGGGAGTTAAAAGTTTATGGGAGAAAGGGCTGATAGGGATTAAGCGCTGATACCCCATGAAAGGAGGTGAACATTATGATGAAGATCAAGAAGGTTGAAAAGAGGGTCTCTTATGCAGCCGGTTGTCACGCACCGTCTTGCCA
>JAOZQV010000037.1:1358-15070 GCA_029932035.1 Deltaproteobacteria bacterium
GCACCGTCTTGCCACGCGCCATCATGTCATGCCCCGGCGTGTCATTCCCCCGCCTGTCACGCGCCTGCATGTCATGCCCCGGCGTAGATGCTAACACGACCCTTTAAGAAAGGGGAGGATAGGGATCCTCCCCTTTCTTTGGGACCATTATGAAAGAACTGCTCGTCCATCTCCTTATTTGTCCATTCTGTCTTCCCGTGGAAGCAGAGCTCAAGTGTCTCATCAGCGAAAAAGAGGGTGAGGACATCCTGTCAGGATCACTCTATTGCTCCCAGTGCAATAATAGCTATCCCATCCAGGAGGGGGTGGCCATACTCCTTCCCATGCCATCTGAAACTGATTCCCGGGCTCCCTCTAAATATGAAAGCCCTGAGCTCCTTTCTTCCTACCTGTGGGCCCACTATGCTGATATTTTTGAGGACATGGATGCAACCGCTGCTTATGAACAATGGGCAGGACAATTAAGGAATGATTCCGGCATCTCCTTAGACGCAGGGTGTGCGGTGGGGCGATTCACCTTTGAAATGAGCAAGAAAAGCGCATTTGCAGTGGGTATCGACAATTCACACGCCTTTATTAAGACTGCGCGGCAGTTAATGATCAACCGTCAAATGGGGTTTTCAATACCGGAAGAAGGATTGCTCAGAGAACAGCGAATAATAAAACTGCCTGAAACATGGGATAGCTCTAAGGTTGAATTCGTGGTGGGAGATGTTTTGCGCCTTCCTTTCAGGAGAGATGCCTTTTCCTCAGTTTCATCTCTGAACCTGGTCGACAAAGTCCCTTTGCCCCTGGTTCATATCAGAGAGTTAAACCGTGTGGCAAGGGAAAGCCATGGGCAACTCCTCTTTTCGGACCCCTTTTCCTGGTCATCGGATGTCTCAAGGGAGGAGAACTGGCTCGGTGGGACTGCTGATGGCCCGTATTCGGGAAAGGGATTTGATAATATCCTTTTACTGTTAACCGGGGAAACAGGCGAACTGCTACCGCCATGGGAGGTGGAAAACCAGGGTCATATCTGGTGGAAGATACGAAACCATGAAAATCACTTCGAACTCATTCGAAGCTGCTTTATTATGGCCCGCAGATGAGATTACACCGGTCTGACGGCCGAACTACATTCTACTCGTGCAGTTAAAGACCTGTCACGGCCCAAGGCCGACAGCAGATATAAAATGTTTTTTGTTGACAAGCAACTTACCTCATGCAAATCTTCTATTCATACAGAGTTCGATATTTGGTATGAGAAATAGCCCTTTCAACTACTCAACCAGTTAACAAGGTCTGTCACAAGATAAGGGAGGAGCAAAATGAGAAAAAAATCAATAAAGTATCGATGGGTGGTTCTGGGAGCGTTTTTCTACTTGCTGCTGGTATTGGGAGTGGCCTTTGCCCAAGAAATGGTAAAGAGCAGTTACAGCCCGGTAGTCATTACGGAGCCTTTTGAAAAGACTATGGTCCGCATGAAGGCTGCCAAACCGGAAGTGATGAAACGCCAGATGGATCTGCTCAATGAACGATATGATTTGAGTGACCGGCCGGCTGGGGGTGTAATGATGTCCGGCGGAAAAAAGGCTGTTCAGGAAGGTGTCCGGGCCAAACTGCCCGAGGGTATGACCTGGGAAAAGCTGGCCGAGATGACCCCTGAAGAGGTTCGCGAAAAGGACCTTTGGCCTAAAGGGTTTTTCCCCTTACCTCATCCGAACCACGCAGAGGGCGGCATGGTCTTCCCCAAGTACCATATCGAGGAAATCAAAAAGCAGGAGGGGCGGGATCTCACAAGATTTGACCTGGATCTTGATCTGCCTGACCACCTGTTGCCAGAGTTCCCTCCCCCCATCTATTTGACAACCCGCCCTGATCTTGGCGATGTCTCCCAAGGCAAGGTCGTCACCATGATGAACTACTATGAGCTGTTCAATGGAATTTTAAATCCCAAGCAGCTCGAAGGCCTCAGACTGCTGGTAACGCCCTTCCCTCAGCAGCAGTTCAACCTGACGGAAGACCGACGTTCTGAATTGCCCAGCAGGGGGGTCACATGCTTTGACTGCCATCTCAACGGACACACCAATGCCGCAACCCATCTGGTGGGCGATATCCGCCCCCAGGAGTTCAGACACCGCTTGGACATTCCCACTCTCCGCGGTGTGAATATCCAGCGCCTGTTCGGTTCACAGCGGGCATTGAAGTCCATTGAAGACTTCACTGAATTTGAACAGCGGGCAGCTTATTTCGACGGCGACCATGTCATTGCAGCCAAAAAAGGTGTCAATGTATTGGAACGGGGGAGCCAGGTCCACTTTATGGCCGAAGTTCAGGCGATTCTGGACTTTCCACCGGCGCCCAAGCTGAATATCTATGGCAAGTTAGATGAGAAAAAGGCATCCAAATCGGAATTGCGTGGGCAGGAGGTATTCTTTGGGAAGGCCAAATGCGCGGTATGCCACCCTGCTCCTTACTATACTGACAATCTCATGCATAACCTGAAAACAGAACGCTTTTTCAAACCCCGCATGATCAATGGCCGGATGGCCTCGGCGGACGGACCCATTAAGACCTTTCCCTTGCGCGGGATCAAGGATTCACCCCCTTATCTGCACGACGGCCGATTGTTGACCCTGGAAGACACGGTGGAATTTTTCAACCTAATTCAGGAACTCAAATTGACAGACCAGGAGAAAAAGGATCTTGTGGCCTTTATGAGAGGCCTTTAAGGATCTCACGTGGTGGATGCGCGTATGGGGAATCAATCAAATCCTCTATATACTGAAAGGCCGGCTTCCAGAACGATTTGTCCTCAGGGTTCAGGCCCATCTCTGTAAGCATCTCCATTGGCGCCAGGAAAGATCCGGCCTTGAGAAGGTCGATGATTGCCTCTAAGAACCCGTCTCCCTTCTCTTGAAAGTTCTGAAAAAGGATAATGGAAAGAAGATTTCCAAAGATATAGCTGTAGCAGTAGAAGGGACAATGAAAGAGATGGGGAATGCGTGCCCAGCCCCAGGCATAGCCGGCTGTCATCTCCACCTGTTGCCCGTAAAATCTCTTATTCTCATCCCACCAGATCCGGCAGATTTCCTCGGCACTGAGCAGATGATCCTGGCGTTCGTGGTGAATAGCCTGTTCAAAACGTGTGATCACATTTTGTCGGAACACGGTTGTAAGTATACCCTCAATTCGTGTGGCCAGGAGCGCGGAACCGTGCCTCTCAAACACTTTATGGCAACTAAGATACGCGGTCAGGGCCACCTCCATAAATGTGGATGCTGTTTCCGCTAAAACAGGTGGAGGCCTGAAATTCAAATAACTCTGATTTGACGCAAGTCGATAATGTATCCCGTGCCCGAGTTCATGGGCGAGTGTCATAAGTCCCCTTAGGGTTCCGTTATAACCAAGGGAAATATAAGGGGCAATAGACGGCGAAAGGCATTTACAAAATGCCCCGTTCTGCTTGCCGCTTCTCGATTCCGCATCGATTCTCCTGTCATCAAAAAACTCTTTGGCTGTTGAATAAAAGAGGGGGTGGAGATCCTTCATGGCCCCCAACACCAGCGCCTCAGCTTCAGGAAAACCCAGTTGCGGCACATCTGTTTGAAGAGGCGCGAAAATATCATGGGTTTTCAGGCCTTTCAATCCCAGCCCGCGGGCCTTGAGACGGAAGTATTTCCATGCCAGGGGGTAATGGACCTCCACTGACGCCATCATTCCATCAATAACCGGTTTATTCACCTCATTAAGCAAATGGGCCCTGTGCATTGGAGAAGGATGCCGTCTGTACTGGTTTTCCTGGCTATAATCCAGGACCAGGGCGTTTAGGATGTTCTTGAAAATCACCCCCTGCTTTCTCAGCCCTAAGAAAAGGGTTTCTGAGGCCGTTTCTCTAAGGGCGCGGTCCGGCGAATAAAGGAGCGCCCGGGTCTGATCAATGGTAAGGGAGCGCTCTTTTCCGTTTATCTCCATCGGGACGTTAAGGGAGCCCATGATCTCGTCGTAAAGGGACAAAAAGGCATCTCTTCCTGAACCATGCCCTCGTTTGATCATCATTTCTTCGGGTTCACTCAGGGCGTACGGCTTGAATCGTATTTGATTCAGGAGAAAATGACGATATCTCAAAAGATCCTCGTGGGCGGCCAGCCTTGTCAGTGAATCACCGGAAAGGGTCTTGATCTCAAGCTCAAAAAACGCGAGGATCCGGGATATTTCACCCCATGTCTCCCTGACTTTTTGCAAAAGCCTTATCCTGTTATGATCTCTGGTATCTGATGAATGATAAAGATATGCCAAGAGGTAGGGCTTCATGCCCATCTCATGAATTGATTCATATTTGCGAATGGCAGAGAGGAGTGTTTTGGGGTCCAGGTTTTCATTATTAATCTTTCCCTTGAACGAAGCGACAAAACCGAGGGCCTTATCTCGAGCTGCACCAAGGTCCTCACACAGACGGGGATCTTCATCTCCATGGTATAGATCCTCTAAATCCCAGGGACCGCCTGTGGCCAAATCCTTATCTTTCATCAACACTCAACGCTCTGAAATTAGATTTTTCTGTGAAAACTATCGAAGGCCTCAAAAAAGATCCTCACATCATCCCTATTATTATAAAAATGGGGTGAAAGCCGGATCATATTATCTCTCAGAGAAACCACTATCTTTTTCCCGGCTAAGAATTTGAAGAGGGATTTGGGGTCTGAGGAAGGGATGAAGCTGAGTATGCCGGAGCGTTCTTCCTGGCCCATGGGGGTCATGATCCGGCAATTTCGATCCATCAGGCCCTGAAGCAGGAGATCGTTTATGTTTAGAACATTGCGGTAGATCTTTTCTACCCCCAATTCATAGAGTAAATCGAGCGCTGCGCCTAAGGCATAAATCCCGGCCACATTCATGGTGCCAGGCTCAAAGCGGAGCGCGTCCCGCTTCAGGTCAAAACTGAGTTGGAAGAACTCTTCCTCATCCATCACGCTTTTCCATCCAACCTGCCCCGGATGAACAATATCATTTACCTCATTAGAGATGAAAAAGGTTCCGCATCCCATGGTGCTGAGGAGCCATTTATGGCCACCGGCAGCCATAAAGTGGATGCCGTATTTTTTCACGTCCATGGGGATAACCCCTAAGCTTTGAATGGCATCTACGCAAAAAAGAATCCCTTTTCTCTTGCAAAAATCCCCTATGGCCTCCAGATCGCAATGAAAACCTGTAGAGAAATCGACTGAACTGACTGAAAGGAGTCGGGTGCGAGGTTTCAGCGCCCTTTCTATCTCTCCAACCCCGAAACGACCCTCCTTCCTTTGAATGAATTGAATGAGGACCCCTTGACGCTCCAGATTCATCCAGGGATAGATATTGGCCGGAAACTCAGGAGTAGGAACAAGGACCACGTCGCCCTCCTCCCAGTCAAGACCCGCTGCAACAGCGCTTAGCCCCTCTGAGGTATTGCCGACAAAGGCAATCTCGTGGTCATGGGCCTTAATCAATTTTGCGAAAAGCCTGCGGACTTCAGCAATCCTTTTCAGCCATTTGGGATAACACTCATTCCCGCAATAACTGAACTCCCGTAACAGCGACTCCACAGACTTAATCACCCGGATGGGAGGCGAGGAGACTGCGGCGTGATTCATGAAGGTATGATTTTCTGTGATTGGGAATTCCGAGCGATACATGTCAAAGTCTTCCAATACCCTTACCCCTTTCTAACAGTAGGCTCGCGTCCCCATCCGTTGATGGAATAACGGCCAGGGTTTCCGATAAAGGGGAGGGCCAACATCCAGGGGAGCGTCAGGCGCTTCGGATCACGAAACTGGGAAAGCCCGATGGTCATCCCGATATGACCTGCCGCGGGCTGGGGCCGATAAGTCCCGAAGAGCCGATCCCACCAGGGCATATTGAAGCCGAAATTACTGTTTGTCTCCCGGATTGTGACGGAATGATGGACACGATGCATATCAGGCGTAACCACAAAGAGACGAAGAATCCGGTCGACCTTTTCAGGCATACGGATATTCCCGTGGTTGAAGGTTGCAGTGGCGTTGAGGAATATCTCAAAGAGGATAACCGCCAAAACAGGTGGGCCAAGTACGACGACGACCGCCAACTTAATGCCGAAAGAGATCAGGATTTCTATTGGATGGAAACGGAGACCGGTGGTCAGGTCGTAATCCAGATCCGCATGGTGCATCATGTGGAATCTCCAGAGGATCGGGATGGCATGAAACATGACGTGCTGTATGTATACGACAAGATCGAGGAGGATGACGCTGGCCGCCACTGCTACAGGATAGGGGATTTTCAGGGTATTGAGCAGCCCCCAGTGGTTTTCCTTTACAATAAGGGCCATAGCCACCGGCATAATAGGCATCAGCAACTGTGCTGTCAGCGAATTCAAGCCCACTATCCCGAGATTGCCGAACCATCGCTTTGGCTTGGATGTGGTCAGGTCACGGCGGGGTCTTGCTAATTCCCATAGGGCAATCAGAACAAAAACAGAGGCAAAAGAGAGAAGCCTGATAAGAATTTCATTCTCCATTATGAATGGCCTCCATCATCCCGCCTAAGGCTGCCAGATGGGCCTTTTCATCTTCGGCTATCCGGTACAAAACCCTCCTGCTTTCTTCATCTTCAGCTTTAAGGGAATATCTCAGATAGAGGTCCAGCGCCTGGGTCTCAAGCATCATGGCCAGACTCAGGATATCCGCTGTTGTCTCCATGGCAGGTCTGTTTTCTTCTAAGAATTCTTTGGTGGTGAAACCGCCCTCCATCATCTCGCTTTTGACACCTGCCTCAAAGGCCTCCTTCCCTGTCCCCGTTGTATTCAGGGTCTTATAAACCTCCTTAAATCCTTGTCCTGCCAAGAGTTGGGCAGCGGCACGGCTGCGGCCTCCTATGGCTCAGTAAGCTATAACAGGTTTTTCAGGATCAAGCTCCCCGAGCCTGTCAGAAAGCTGGGGAAGGGGGATAAGCGTGGCCCCCGGTATCCTGGTCTTTTCATATTCCCCTAACTGACGCACATCTAAAAGGGTATAGGTCCCTTCCTCATGCTCGGCCATATATGCCCTGGCCTCTTCAGCGTCCATATTCTTAACCGGAGTAAAAAATTCCTTCCATTTCATATCATCACTCCCTAACGCAGTTACACCTTTTCCGCTACTATGCCGGCAAGGGCCTTTCGATTCTCTATAATACCCTCTCGATAGCGAAGACACCGGAACTCACGGAACATATGAAGCAGCTCATTTCGTTTCAGCAGATGATCCGGATTTCTCGGTCTGCCAAACCGGGTCTGATCAACGATATAGGTTTCATAGACTATCGTCCCCCCTGTGCGAAGGGCGTCTTTCATCTTTGGAATGAGGGGGCGATGCAGGTAATTAAAGCAGGTGATGACGTCATATGAGGCTTTATCAAAATGAACGGCGCCTTCAAGGTCCTGTATGCGGGCCTTTAGATGAACACCAGATTCCCGAGCCAGTTCAAGGGCCGCATCCACTGCCTCTCGGGAGATATCAATCCCCTCTGCTTCATAGCCGATCTTAGCTAAATAGACCGCATTCCGGCCCCCGCCCATGGCCAGATCCAGGGCCCGCCCTTTGGGCAACAGATCGATATTTTCAACTAAAAATGGTGAAGGCTTATGCCTGCGATCGTGAATATGAGACATATCCTATTTTTTTGGAGAAGGCCCCAAATGAGTTCCCAGATATTCTAAGATTGTTCCCCTGTCTTTGTCATTAAGAGCAAGACCATTATTAATCATTTCGTCAAGCATGTCTGACCATTGCTCTCTCGAACCTCTCATTTTCATTATGGGATCAAGGCTATGACATGCCTGACATTTCTTGGAAACAAGGTTTCTTCCCTCCCCTTCAGGGAGCGGATTCTTTGCCTGCACAAGACCACAATTGAAAACAACCAATACCGCTATTGCCACTAAAATACTTTTCAAAATCGCTCCTCCTTTCATTATCAACTCTATTCCCATAGCCGCCGGCGAAACCGGAATTTATATCTGCAAAATAGCATCTGCTCCTGCTAAAAAGGCTGCCACCGATCATAGCCTTTTTTCAATACTTACCCATTTCGTCTCAAAGACGATTTGGGAAAAGGGGTGGTAATTCAAAACGTTATTCGGAGTCGCCCCGCATCATGTGGACCACCTGTTGTGGGAACGGAATATCAATGCCGTTTTCGTCAAAGGCCTCTTTGAATTTGCGAGTCAGATCAAATTTTACGTTCCAGTAGTCTTCCTTCTTCACCCATGGGCGCACCACCAGATTTACACTGGAATCGGCTAATTCCGAAACCGCGATCTGCGGGGCAGGATCTGAGAGAATCCGGTCGTCGGTCTTCATGATTTCCGACATCACGTCATATGCCTTCTGGATATCGGAGGCATAGCCGATGCCCATCACCATATCTACCCGTCTGGTGTCGTAGGCGGAGACGTTCTTGATAACATTCCCAAAGATCTTTCCGTTTGGAACCATGATTTTAATGTTGTCGGGTGTGCACAATACTGTGGTGAAAAGCTGGATCTCTTTTACAGCTCCGATGACACCCGCACTTTCGATGACATCACCCACACGATAGGGTCGAAGCACCAGGATCAAAACGCCGGCCGCAAAATTGGCTAAGGAGCCTTGCAGGGCAAAGCCGATCGCAAAACCGGCTGCGCCCAGCACAGCCACGAAAGACGCCGTCTGAATTCCGAATTTCGCCAGTGCTGCCAGCACCGTAAAGGTCAGAATGAGGACATAGGTCAGCGAGGCTACAAAGGAGACGATGGAAGGATCCACATCTCTCTTTTCCAATGCTCCTTTTAAGATTTTTCGGCCCATGCCCGCCGCTAAACGACCGATGATCAGAATTATAATAGCGCCAATGATCTTGATACCGTAGGTAGTAATAAAGAGAGCCACTTGCTCACTTGCTCCTTGCATAATAACCTCCATATTCTTCTGTAAAAGGGTTAATGATAATAAAACTCAAAGTCCTGCAGTCGAAGGCTATGAGTTAGGGTAACTTTTTGGCCAGAGTTGCAAGAGGCGATTCCCCTTCAGACCGCAAGAGATCTCCGTAGGCAATGAGAATCATATCTTTTTCCGTGAAACGGTTGGCCGGATTAAAACCTCTTTCGCTATCCTCAAAAGCCGGATCCTTGTAGGCGCAGTAAATCTTCAGAATTCTTTCTAATTCGGGCAGCCATTTTCGGGCCTCATCTTCCCCATAAAGAAAGTCAAGGCGGGATAACATTCGTTCTTCTACCTCTGCGGGTATCTCCAGAAGTGGCTTTGTGAGGTTCGGTTCCTCTTTATGGGGAATCCTCATCCATTTTTCATGCGCGCTCCCATTGCAGCCCCCGGCAAAATCCTTAGAATGCCTTTCTGCCATAATGATTTCTTCTCCTCGGTTGACTTTCTTGCTAATCAGTATCTCTTTCTTGAAGATATTCGCAGGAGCTTTGGTTGTTAGTGCTTGAAGCGAATATCCAGTTCTTTAACGCCATTTATATTCCTAAGGATTCCCTCCATTTCAGTGCCCACTTTTTCTTTATCCTTCAAGGTGGTTTCTATAATAACGGTGACCTTTCCATCTTTGGCAGAAACATATCTCGTGGTGGGAAATTTTTCCACCAGATTCGCCTTGATTTCATACTCAAGAGATAGATTATCAAGGTATTTTCTGGATTCAGGTGATATCTGGAAGCAAGAGAGTTGAATGGTATTTGCGATAATGTCAACCACATTCTCCGCGTTCATATTATCGACTTTAAAGACCATATCATAAAGATCTGCATCCCAGGTATCAATGCCGTAAAGGTGGAGGCCCCACTTCCGGCGGGCTTCATCAATTTTTTCTATCATCTTTTTAGCGCCTGCAGCAGAAACGCCTTCCTTTTCAATGACCTTCCTTATCCGATATTCCATATCCGCAATAATTCTTATCTTGCATACGTCAGGGACATCCCTGACAAAAAAATGACCTGCAAATCCATGATATACAACATTGTCCTTTTCTATCCTTTTCAAGAAGGCAGAGCGGACATAGGCGATATACTTCTCTTTTCCGAGAAAGAGACGCTCAAGAAATGACGGAGGGTCTTCGATGGCTTTGACAAGCTTAATCTCCGGTATATCGAATTTGTGCGATGCATCAAGCAGTACCTCTCTGGATACACATTCATATCCCAACTTTTCGGCTAATTTTTCAGCTACTTCTGTCCCATAACTGTAACTGCCTTTGGAGATGGTAATAATCGACATGATAACCTCCTTTAACTGGGGCGGATGAAGCCTTAAACCCCCCATCCTGATTTGAGGGCCTTTCAAATTTATAAGGATATTCTATCATAGAAATTGAGGACTGGCAATAAACGGATCTCAAGGTCAATGAAACGTTAAAGACGGCCTGAATCACGGTGTAAAATGTTCTAAGTTGATCAATGATGAGCAAGGAAAGATACCGGCGTCAATGAAATAGTTTTACAAACTATGCGTCTTGCGATAAAGGTAGTTCAGAACTCAATAATTTATGCGAGAATGCGATTCCCGCATTATTTTGCCAGGCAGGTAGAGCCTTGAAAAAACAGTCTATTAGTACAGACATCACAGAAACCAGAGCAGAGCGAGTAAAGCGTAATATTGCTGAGTACGAGCTTCCCGGCGGATGGAAGGCGCTTGCCGGCAAGAGCGATGCAGACAACGACTTTCTGTCCCTGAAGATGGCAAAGCCCAATGACTTCTGGTTTCATGTGCGTGGGATGCCCGGAAGCCACGTGGTGCTCAGGGCAAAGCCCAACGAAGAGCCCGACCGTGCTACACTCAAGGGTGCAGCCGCTGTAGCCGCCTTCCACAGCAAGGCGCGACAAGGAGGTGTCGTATCTGTCTCATGCACAAGGGCCCGATACGTCACCAAGCCTAAGGGGGCGAAACCGGGTAGCGTCCACATACGAAAAGAATCCGTGTTCAAGGTTCACCCAGTCCTGCCGGAAGGCTGACGGGTACAAATCTAACTTGTGACCTTGGTCCGTGGAGGTTATTTCATGATGATAGGTGTTTTTGACTCAGGCTTTGGAGGTCTCACCATACTGAAGGCCTTCCTGAAAAAGCTTCCCGAATATGATTATATTTATCTCGGCGACAATGCACGTACACCCTATGGGAACAAATCCCAGGACGTAATTTATGAGTATACCCGGCAGGCCGTAGAGTTCCTCTTCGACAAGGGATGCGCTCTGATCATATTAGCCTGTAACACGGCGTCAACCAAAGCCCTGCGAAAAATCCAGCAGGAACTGCTGCCCTCTAAATATCCTGATCGACGTGTCCTGGGGGTCATCATTCCCCTTGCTGAAGCCGGTGTTGAGACAGCGCGCTACGGCCGTATAGGAGTAATTGGGACCCGGGCGACCATTGAGTCTAAGGTCTACGTGCAGGAGTTGGGAAAACTCTCATCCCAACTGAAAATCTTCGGTCAGGCATGTCCGCTTCTGGTTCCCTTAGTGGAAGAGGGTTGGGTGGGGAAACCCGAGACGAATATGATTCTGAAGAAATACCTTTACCGTCTCAAACGACAAAAAATCGACACCCTTATCCTCGGTTGTACCCACTACCCCATTTTACAAAAAGATATAGAGCGAATTATGGGGAAAAACTGCCGGGTCTTGAATGGACCTGAGATGGTCTCGCACAAGTTGAAAGACTACCTCTTCAGGCACCCGGAAATAGAGGATAGGATCTCCCGGACCAGAGCTGTGACCTTTTATACCACGGACGACCCTGCACGGTTTAAGGTTCTTGGGCAGAAATTCTTGGGTCAGAATATCCCTGAGGTGGAACGGGCCAATTCTACTTCTCTTTTTCTGAAAACCAGTCGATCAACTGCCGGGCAATGCTGATTTTAGGGGGAATGGGGGGAAACTGTTTTGCTGAAAACCAACCTGCGTCGGCTATTTCGGAATGATCGACGGTTATTTCTCCTGCCGCATATTCAGCTGTAAAGGCAACCATAAGGGAGTCCGGAAAAGGCCACGGCTGACTTCCGAAATAGCGGATGCTTTTCACCGTGATGCCCACCTCTTCGCTGACTTCTCGTTTGACGCACTCTTCCAGCGTTTCACCAGGTTCCACAAATCCGGCTAAAACACTAAAAAACTTGGCGGGGAACCGTGTTGAATGGGCAAGAAGGATCTGATGATCCTTTAGCACAGCAACGATGATAGCAGGGGAAAGCCTCGGGTAATTGATCAAACCGCATTGGGGGCAGATTTTGGCACGTTCATCCCTCTTATTGTCGGTCCGTTCTCCGCATTTGCCGCAATACCGGTGGTTATGACTCCAGCGCACCAATTGGTTGGCCATTCCCGCCGCCCGGATCACATCCTCTCCAAATTGACTGAAAAGGGTACGAAGCCCCACGAATGAAAAGGCACCTGAAATCTGGACACCATCCCGCAATTCCGCCACATAGCAGGGTTGTCCATCCAGCGATCCAAAAAACTCTTTCTCTGTTGGAGCAAGGCTAAGTTTTTTGATATCTGATGATTGCGGAATAAGATAGTCGCCCTGTTCCTCCTTTATCAGTATTCGTTTATCATGAACTAAAAACCATAGCGCATTTTCCGGCGCCTCGGCTGGTGATTTAGAATCTGCTACAAAGGCCATTGGACGATTTCCCATCTCACGTTTGAGGTTCAGGCAAAGTCACGCCTTTTCAGTGTGAGTTCTTCATTGAGGTGTTGAATTGTTACGTAGCGGCGCGATAATAGCGATAACAGACCACCCCATAAGGTTTTCGACTGGCAGCACGTTTAGTGACACCCATTTTCCGTTCAATCTTATGTGAACCCTATCGCTGGTTTCAGGAGGCCCATCCCCTATCTTCGCTAACAAATTTTCGATTCTCTTTCGATCACTTCCTTCAAAAAGCTCGATAAAAGCCGAGCCCAAGAGCTTCTCCTCAGAAGCGTCAAATAGGGAAAAGGCCATGGTATTGCAGAAAATTATATTTCCATCAGAATTAAGCTCAATAATTCCTTCTGATATATTATTCAAAATAGTTTCCAAATGCCTTTCAGCGTAAAGCAATTCCTTGGTAATGGCCCGTTGATGAACATCTTGAAAATTTGCTAACTCCTCTCCGTGGATATTTGAAATTCCCTTGCCTGTTTGATCTAAAATATCGAGGAGCCGCTTTGACATCTCGTCAAATGGTCCCTTGGCAACGGAGGCATCTGCACCCAGGCCAGTAAAATGTGTCGGTTCCTCGACCGCTGTAGCCGAAACAATAACAATATAAACGTTCTTAAGGTGCGGCATTCTCCGAATGATCCGGCACAGCCTGTCGCCCCTTATGTTAGGCATTACCAGATCCACAAAGGCAACGTCGGGGATAAAATCTTTTAAGATTTCCAGGGCAGAAAGACCATCTTCTGCCGTTACGACCTCATGACCCTGTTCTGAAAACAAATCAGTCATGAATTCCAGCATAAACCGATCGTTATCTACTACTAATATCCTTTTTCCCATTTTGTTCCCTCCTGAGGTCTTTCTCACAGCGTTGCAGAGGCGCGTCTATGCATGGTATCTTGAGTGAAGAGGTAAAAAACGGCGACCAGCAAAAAACAACAGGCACACACCAAAAAAGAAGCCGTGAATGCCTCAGCTCCCCGTGATGACTGGGGGTACAGCGACTGCATGAAAATGCCCAAGCCCTGAAGAAAG
>JAOZQV010000038.1 GCA_029932035.1 Deltaproteobacteria bacterium
TGACATTTGAAATTAAAAATTACTTGTCTCATTCCGCAACCCGCAACCCGCAACCTACCTGAGGGTCTGGAATACAGCTGCCAACTTTTCCGCCTGGTCATCCGGGGAACCTTCAATGAACTGGCAATCCCTTCCCATATCAGGAGGCGAAGAGAGCTCCGCAATCCCCATTTTCTGAAACGCTTCCGGTGTTACATTAAGATCCCCGGCGCTCCATGAAGGAATGGAACGTGAACCTCTCATCATTTTTAACATTTTGGTCCTGGAAATATATCTCAGCTCCCCAACCTCGTTGCTCACCGTTACCAGTGCGGGCATCCGGGCCTTCACAAGTTCATAGCCTTCCGGAATGCTCTTCTTGACCACCACGCTCCCATCCTCTACACTGATGTCCCGGGCCAGATTGATACAGGGAACCGCTAACATTTCACCGAGAATCAGGCCCACCTGACCGGAATCCCAGTCCCCGGCCTGTCTTCCAGTCAAAATTAGATCATATTCGCCGATCCGCCGGATGGCGCCGGCTAAGGCAACGGCTGTGGAATGGCTGTCAAGCTTTTCAAAAACGTCGTCTTCCACAAGGATCAATTCATCCGCGCCGGCTGCTAAGGTCTTTCGCAATACCGTGTCCGAGACCTTTTTGCCCATACTCAAGACCGTGATTTTCGCGTCCATCTCTTCCGTTATCCGAATGGCCGCCTCCAAGGCATTTTCGTCAAATGGGCTGATGACCTGGGGTGCGTCAACAATTACCTCCATTTTTTCGGCATCCACGCTGACATCCGAGAGGGGCGCTTCCGGATCGGGAATCTCTTTGGCGCAGACGATTATTCTTATCTCTGTCATGACAACTCCTCCAATTTCTCTATAAGCGCCGGTATAATTTCTTCATAATCTTCAACGACGCCGTAATCCGCAACCTTGAACATGTTGCAACCGGTATCCGTATTGATGGCGATGATTTTTTTGGAGTGAACCATTCCCACCAGATGTTGAATGGCCCCTGAAATCCCCACTGCCACATAGATATCCGGAGAGATCATCGTTCCGGTCAGACCCACCTGATGGTCCGATGAGATCCAGCCTTTGTCCACGGCCACACGGCTGCATCCGATCATCACGGTGCCAAATGATTTGCTTAAGGCCTCCGTCAGCTCCTCAAGCAGCTCAAATCCATCCTCTTCGCCTAAGCCCGCGCCGCCGGACACCACCACGTCCGCCTTATCCAGGGCAACGATCTCCTCCTTGACGATCTCTAAGGATTCCACCTTGATCATGGATTCATCAATTTGGGGAACCATCTCCACAATTTCCCCTTTCCCATCAGCCGTCTCGGGAGATTCAAAAATTTTCCCCCTCACCGTCGCTAACTGCGGCTCGCCCGGGCACTTGAACACCGAAATGGCATTACCGCCTGAAACCGGTTTGGTCCTCAGCAAAAGACCGTCTTCAGAATCGATGGATAGGTCAATACAATCGGTGGTGAGCCGGCTGTTCAATCGACAGGCCAGTCTCGGCCCCAACTCCATACCGATGAAAGAGTGGCTCATGAGAAGAATTTCTGGGTTGATCTCTCGACATGCCTGTTCTAAAGACGCCAACCACAGCTCGGCCTTAAATCCCTGCAACAGGGGGTGTTCCAATTTATAGACCTTAGCCGGGCCATAGGGGATAGCCTCATCCGCTGCCCCGGAAACCGTGTCCCCCATTAAAACGACGGAAAACTCGCCGTCCAAATCGCTTGCCAGCTTCTTTCCCGCACCTAACAATTCGAGGGTCTTCAGATCCAATGATCCCTCTTTTATTTCTCCCAGTATCAGAACCTCACTCATCCTGGACCTCCTTCTGAAATTGACTATTGAAGATTGAAAATTGTCGATTGAAAATCGACTAAGAATAATATCTGTTTAAGGTCTCTTTGCTGCGTATCATAATCTTAATCGTACTCTTAATCATAATCGTGTTTTTCACTCGTTCCCAAGCTCCAGCTTGGGAACGCATTATCCCGGTAGCTCAAGCTTCCAATTTCTAATCCGCTCCTTCCAATGCCTGCAGGACCAACTCATTCAGATCCAGGACCCGGAAGCCATCTTTCTCCCCCGCAGCCTTTCTGGCATCCTCTAACATAATGAGACACAGGGGGCATGCGGTGATGAGGATCTCTGCGCCGGTGGCTTCGGCTTCCCTGATCCGGACCTCGCTCATCTTGACCTCGCCTTGCAGGTCCTGCCACATCCTTCCACCACCGCCACCGCAGCAGAGGCTGTCGGCCCGGTGATGGGTCATCTCCACCAGCCGGATTCCAGGAATGGCGCGAATAATCTCCCTTGGTTCGTCAAAAATCCGATTATGCCGACCGAGGTAACAGGGGTCATGGTAAGTGACCGTAGCTTCCACCCTGTTCTTGAATCGAAATTTTCCCCCTGCCATCAGCTCTCGCAGGACCAGGGTATAATGCCGGGCCCTGAAAGAGGCTTCCGGGTATTCATTTTTGAACGTATGAAAACAGTGGGGTGAAGAGGTCACCACCTCGGTAATACCGTACTTGTCAAAAAGTTCCTCACAAACATCTTTCTGTTCCTCAAACAGCCCCAATTCGCCAACCCGACGGGCAATGTCTCCACAGCAGGGCTCTTTCTTGCCCAGTATGCCAAAACTAACGCCGGCAGTCTGGAGGATTTCTGAAAACGATCGAGCAATCACCTGTGCCGTGTCATCAAAGGAGGTAGTGCATCCCACGAAGTAGCAGAGATCCGCTTCCGCGCCCCTTTTTGTAAGGTCAACCACATCCAGTCCGTCTGCCCAGGCCCCCCGCTTCCTCTTGGAGGACTCCCAGGGATTGTTGTATTTAAAAAGCTTCTCAAGGGTCTGGTTCAAAAGCTTAGGCACCTCGGTGCCTTCTTCCACGGCTAACACCCTTTTCTTAGTCACCACCTCGAAGGCGGCGCCGTAGACCGGGCAGACCTCTAAGCAGGCCCTGCAGGTGGTGCAATACCAGAAGTTTTCATCCACTTTGCTTTCTTCACCCCGACTCAAAAACCGGATATCTCCGAGTGGAAAATGTTCCTGCCACAATGTGTGCCGCATGGCCTGGATAAAATCCCGGGGGGCAAAGGGTTCTCCGGCCCCCGTGGAGGGGCAAACCGCTACACACCGCCCGCACCGCATGCAGCCATCAAAGAAAATCGCATCACCCAGATCAAATTCGCCCGCCCCTTCCTCAACACACAGGACGGTCGGTTTGGAAGCGCCCTGGAAATAGATCCCTGCAGGCGCCCCCAGAACATGAAACAGCTTAGTATAAGGGATCACCCCGATAAAACCGAGACAGATGAAAGTGTGTCCCCACCAGAGATATGGATAGATGCCCTCGGCCCCAGCGGTCGAAAAAAGACCGCCTATCCACCAGCCCACAAAGGACCAGGCGCCCCATGAAGGTTGCTGGAAAGCTAAGCGAAGACCTTCAAGAACAAACCCTGAAAGGGCCGCTAACATGAGCCACAAAGGTATAAGAGCATCTTCCACCCGCCTTTCGAGCCGGGGAACCCGCTGGAGATATCTGCGAATAAGCGCCCAGATGATCCCTGTCAGGAGTATTAGCCCGCCTACCTCCATGATCAGAGAAAAAATTAGATACGCCGTACCCTCTAAGAACGTAAAGATATAATGGTGGATGGCCAGCAGAGAAGTGCCGATGAAAAGGGACAGAAACCCCCAGAAAATAAAGAGATGCATCATGCCCGCGGCTATATCGCCCTGAAGCACGCGGAGTCCGAGAAAAGTATCCAGGATCATCCTCTTGAGTGCGTCCCCTGAAAAAGGAAGCTCCCGGGATCTCGCGCTCTTTTTCCATACATAGACGTGAGCGCCCACACCGGCTAAAAAAATCCCTGTCGCTAAGCCCGCCAGCACGTAGAAGATCCAAGCATCCTCGATCTGCCAAAACATGGTACGGTAGGGTGTCATGGAAGCCATCTCATAAACCCGGATAAAAGGACAGAAAACGTCTCACGCAAAGGCGCAAAGCCGCAAAGAAAATCTACAGCCTATTCGCAACAAACCTGGCTGCGACCGTCTGTGAATGTGATATGCCGCATCAACAATAATTTAAATATTGGTCGTTTTTTTATTGACTTGTCAAACCATTTATTTTTATATTCCCATAAGATATTCTTATACACGAAAAGTTTTACTTATAGGATCGCTCATGCGAATCAATCTCAACCAGCTCAGGGCTTTTTTCTTAGCGGCAAGGGAGAGGAGCATAACCAAGGCGGCCCAGGCCCTTTATGTTACCCAGCCGGCGGTCACCATGCAGATAAAATCCTTGGAGCAGGACTTGGAGGTTAAGCTTTTCAGGAAATACGGGAAGGGTCTTGATCTTACTGATGCAGGTGAAGTCCTTTTCGGTTATGCCGAGAAGATGTTCGAAATCGTGGAAGAGATGGAGTATGTTCTTAAGGGACACGCCGACTCGACCCATGGCTCTCTCACCATCGGCACAACGCGCAGTTTCGCAAGGCATCTCATGCCGGGGCTTCTGGCCCGCTTCCAGAAACGCTTCCCCAAGGTGAAAGTCATTCTCAAAGTGGGGAGTTCCCAGGAAATTGCGGACGGTGTTTTGGACTTCACATACGACGTCGGCACCATCGGCAGGCTGCCATATAAGAGCAAGCTAAAGGTCATCCCCTATACGAGAGAGGAATTCTGCCTGGTCGTATCAGCCCAACACCGGTTTGCGAAATGTACAGATGTGTCCCTCAAGGATCTTCAGAACGAACCGATTATCATCAGGGAAAACGGGTCAGGCTCAAGATATGCCATCCTCTCCCTGCTCAGTTCTCACGGCATCAACCCCTCGGTTCTGTTAGAGGCCGGTAGCGTCGAGTTCATAAAAGAATATATTATAAAGGGTCAGGGAATATCCTTTCTCTATAAGCCTGAGATTAGACTGGAAGCCACTCTGGGTCTTCTCAAGCCTGTGCCGGTTAACGAAGGTCCTATCTTTGTGCAAACCGACACCGTCTTTCCCAAAGGCGTCGATCTCTCACCACCCGTGAAGGCATTCCTCCAGTTGATCGAGGGGGAGGTGCAAGGATAACCATGCAGATATATTTCAATAGACTGGATTCCCGCGTGTCGCGGGACAAACTAATTTTGATTTGTCATGAAGGATGCTATAGGAGACTGGAGACTGACCGAGACCATATCTCCTTCACCGTTCGTCGATCCAGGGGAGAGACTGTCTCTCCCCGCGTTCTTTGGTGAGCTGTACCTCTCGGAGATGTTGCTGGGGTATCTGAGATTTTTTACGAATAAGAGAGAAATCCCTCGTATAGCTTGTGTTACCTCAGAGCAAGTCTTGAAAAGGGTTGAGCGTAATCTGGCTCAGAAACTGCCTGAGAAGTTGTCACAGTTTCATCGGTCCAAGTTTTCCAGATTCGTGGGTTAGGACCTCAGGTAAACACCCTTGCCCTTAACCTTTATCTCACCACGCTTCTTCAGTCTGTAAACAATATCTCGTATTTTTCTTCCCTCAAAACCTGTCTTTTTTCTCAAGGTAGCGCCGTCAACTCCTTTCTTGAACCTCTTGATAATTGCTAATACCGCATCACTATCGGAGACCTTTTTTCGCTTTTTGGCTTTGGGCAATGCCTTGGCTCTTGGTTTTTTGGAAGCCACGGGTTTGTCAAGCTTCTCCACCTTTTTCATCAGCCTCTCAACTGTGTCTGTCGCGAGTTTCAGTGACTTCAACACCGCCTGCAAATCTTTTTTCAATTGTTTCATCGTTTTCCTCCTTTGGCACCCGTTTTAGATATCCACCCTCTCCTTCAGCTCCTTACCGCATTTGAAGAATGGTAACTTTTTCGGCTTTACCTTGATCTGTTTTCCTGTTTTTGGGTTCCTCCCGGAGTACCCGTCGTAACGTTTCACCTTGAAACTGCCAAGGCCTCGAATTTCTATCCTCTCACCATTTGCCAGGGCATTTGTCATCTCACTGAAAACCAAATTTACTATCTCCTCGGCCTTCGTTTTTGTGAGATCTTCACCCTTGCTCAGCGCCTCTACCAATTCAGATTTGGTCATAGTCCCTCCTGATAGATTCATTATGAAACAAACTCATAGGGCACTGGAGACCAAATGTCAAGCAATTTTGGCAGGTTGTTATTAATCGCGGTATTGAGGAATTAAAGGACATACCTCGAAGAGTGGTGGTGACTATTGACACACCAGTCCGGACTCGGTAATGTTTGTGAGGCTCTGAGCCCAGAGGACGCGGCTTTGGTTGTGCCAGAGGGAATTTAGGCTACTTCAATTTGAATGACGCGAGGAGTAATGGAGAACACCAGGCCAACCCTGTCAGGCAGAGCCATTTGGCTCTGACTCTCACGTGCGGGAAGGACCGGGATTTTTACCATCTTATGTGGGGCGAAAACAGTGACGCTCAGTGTTGAAAAATTCGACCTGATAGTGGTAGGTGCAGGTCCGGGAGGATCTGCAGCGGCAATGAAGTGCGCGCAAAATGGTTTCAAGACACTCATCTTAGAGAAAAGGAAATTGCCCCGGGAAAAGGTATGCACCGGTATGATCATGGGACAGTGGGCAAACCGCATAATCCAGGACGAATTTGGAGATATCCCGTCAAGGGTGCTCATTGATCCCGGACATTTATCAGGACACATGCTGCATGTTCCTGGTATCCCCGCTCAAATCATAGAGTACCGAACACCTATCGCATGGAGAAAAGACCTGGATTCATGGATGAATGAAGAGGCAGCAAAGGAAGGGGTAGAGATACAGGACAAGACGAGGGTCGTGGCGGTTTCACATGACGACCGGGGATGCGATCTTACTATAGAAAATGATGAAGGGCGAAAAGAGTTCTGGACACGATTCTTAGTTGGAGCAGATGGAGCAACTTCTGTTGTCAGGAGATCTCTCTTCCCAAGATTGAAAGTCCGGTACTCATCACCCATCAGGGAGTGTTATAAAGGTTCATTAGACATAGGAAGGGACTATTGCCACTGGTTTTTCCCTAAATCCCTTCCACGTCCCAGGTTCGATCTCCACCACAAGGGAGATTTTTTCCTCATTGAAGGGAGCGGGATTAGAGAGCTAAGAGAGGATATACGACTTACCTTGGCTGATTACGGGTTCAGCGCAAATGTCCAACCCTTGTGGAGCGATGGCTGTGCAATTCCATTGCTTCACAAAGAGCTGATCACTGGCGCCTTTTCCCCAGCCCGGGGCAACACTCTCTTAGTGGGAGATGCTGCAGGCCTGATCTTTCCGATTACTTATGAGGGTATCGGCACAGCTCTTAAGAGCGGGCTTCTCGCAGCCGAGGCAGTCACCGAAGCAGCCGGCCAGGGAAAGCAAGCGGGGAAAATTTACCTTCAAAAACTGGAACCTCTTCTGTCAGCGATCAAGAAGCTCCATGGATTGCAGGAAGGCTTGAGTCTATCAGCCAAACAAGGAGCATCTGAGTTGGCAAAGGGTTTGAAGAACGCTTACGAGAAAACATTGAAGACTGTTTAGCGGCGTATGATGAGTTTCCTTTGAGCCAGGAACCTGGCAATGCTCACCTATTTAGTGTCTGAACGAAATGACTTCCCTATTTTTATCCCGCCATGCGGGACCAAAATCGATCCTGAACAGGGTTTGCCTTCAGTCACTCTTTGTCAATCTCTGTCATCATAAGCATATTTATAAACTGGGCTGTCGTGTAGATACTGAATTTCTGACTCCTCAACTTGGCATTGGCCAGATTGTGAAGGCATGAATTGCATTCTGTAAGAACAACCTGGGCTCCAATCTGCTCGACCTCGTCGAGCCGTCGACGGGCCATGGCAATGGAATTGGCTGGATATGCGCCGCGCACGCCCCCGCCTGCCCCGCAACAGAGGGCATCGGCCCGGGTGTGAGACATCTCCACAAAATTGGGCGCGATCTTCGTGATGGTCTCTCGCGGCTCATCATAGATACCGCAGTGGCGGCCCAGGTCACAGGGATCGTGATAGGTTACCACCTTGTCGCTAATCACCTCAAAATCAAAATCCTTAAGGAACTGGGAAATATGAAGGACCTTGACACCGGCATCTCGGAGACCTTTATAGAAGCGATCATCGTTAAAGGTCCTGAAGCAGTATGGGCATCCGGTAATGACCTTTCCGGCCCCGGTGGATAAGATCATCTCAATATTTCTATTGATTAGTTCCCTGTTGATCCGGTACCCCACATCCTCCAACACACCGGAACAGCAGACCTCGTCAATAAGTGTGTAATCCACCTTCAACCGGTCAAGGAGATCAAGGGTCTCCATGGTTGTCTCATTTTCACGGAAGGAACCAACACAGCCGATAAAGTAGACATAATCCGCTTTTCGGTTGCGTTCGCGTTCGAAATCCTCCGGCTCTTCTTCGCCGTAGATATTATGGCGCATCTTGAGCGCCTCATTCATACCAATAAAGGCCGGATGCCCCACCCCTGCCGCGACCATATCTTTGCGGGCCTCTTTGATAATATCCGGGACGCTTACACCGGAAGGACAGTTTGTGGAACAGTTGGCGCAGGTGGTACACTGGAACAGGGTTTCGATCAATTCCTGATTCAACTCTGCGTCCCCGTCCATTACCTCCTGGAGGACGAGCATTTTGCCGCGTGCGTTGAGGGCCGGCCGAAAAGTAAGACCAAAGATAGGACAAACCGCCTGGCAAAAACCGCAACTGGAACACCTGAGTACCTGATCACGGAATTTTCTCTCAAACCCGTATTTCATTTTTAAGCCCATTTCGTAATCATTCCTATGATACTAATACCAACTATCAAATACCCAGTACCCAATACCGAGTCCCCAACCTAAAGCCCCATCTTGCCCGGATTAAGTATATTGTTTGGATCGAAGGTCCGTTTTATTGAGCGCATAACATCCATGGCCACATGGTCATGTTCCATTTCCATGAACCTCGCCTTGGCTAAGCCTATCCCATGCTCGCCGGTCAAAGTGCCGCCAAATCCAATGACCTTCTTGAATAGTTCGGTAGAGGCCTCCTGCATACGCTTTATTTCATCCGGGTTAGTGCCATCGATACTGATGGAAGGGTGGAGATTCCCATCCCCCGCATGTCCCACCGTAGGCATCTTGAGATCGTATTTTTTTGCTATATCAAAGATTGCCCTGAGCATGTCGGGGACCTTTGACATGGGAACGGACAAATCCTCCACAAAAAGATTATTGTTGATCCGGCTTGCAACCGCATAGGCCGATTTTCGGGCTGTCCAGAGCGCTTCCGCGTCTTCGGGTTTTTCTGCCCGCGTGACAGATCCCGCCCTGTTCTTCTTGAAGATGTCTATGATCTTAGATAATTGGTACTCGGTTTCTTCCTTAGTGTGTCCGTCGGCCTCGGCCACGAGAATAGCTTCTACTTCAGGCAGGTCAAGGTCAGTGTTTTGGTTGATGGCGATAAGGGTCTGCTGGTCTACCACCTCTAATGCGCTGGGCACGATCCCGGAATACATGATCTCGCTCACGGCCCGCCCCGCATCCTCGAGGTCCTGAAACGTAGCCATGGCAGTGGCGGTCAGGGCCGGTCTGGGGTTGATCTTTAGGGTGATTTCAGTTACCACCCCTAAGGTCCCCTCAGATCCCACAAAGAGTTTGGTCAGGTCATAGCCCGATACGCTTTTCATGCACTTAGAGCCGGTATGAAGAACCCGTCCATCAGGGAGCACCACCTCAAGGGCCAGCACATAGTCCTTGGTGGTGCCATACTTGGCCCCTTTGATGCCACCCGCATTGGTGGCAACATTGCCGCCGAGGGTGCATACCTTTCCGCTGGCAGGATCGGGAGGGAAGAAAAAACCGTGGGGGGCAAGGGCCTTTTCCAGGTCAGTGTAAACCACCCCTGGCTGGACCACGGCCAGGCGGTCCTCGATATTGATCTCGATAATTTTGTTCATCCGTCCCAAATCAAGCACAAGTCCTCCATGCTCAGGCACGGCCAGACCTGCCAGGCTGGTTCCGGCACCCCTCGCAGTGACCGGGAACATCTCCTGATTGGCGAGTTTCAGGATGGCCGAAACCTCTTCTGTGGTGGTTGCCCATACAGCAGCCTCAGGCCGGCGCTTATGTTCAGACGCATCCTTGGAGTATGAGATAAGATCGATCAGCCTATCTGTAAAGCAGTCCTCACCAACGATCTCCATCAATTCCCTTTTGATTTTTTCGTCCATATATCCCCTAATTTACGAGATGAGGTCGCTCACATTGATCTTAAGCATCTTTGTGCTGGCTAATATTCGAGCGGCATTCCGTTCAATAGCCTGAATTCCCTGGCCCTTCTCAATCAATCCCTTTGCCCTCTTTTCTATCCCTTCTATCATTTTGTTAATCTCTTTTAAGTCTGTTCTGGTCATAATCTGCCTGCCCCCTAATGCTTCTTTCGGAGATCTTTAAAACGTTTGGCCTTGACATCGTATCTCGGTAATGATCCGTAAGGATGAAAGGAAATATTATACCGCAGGTTGGTCTTAATCCTCAGCTGGTCATTCAGTTTTGCTAAAACCGCCTCTCTAAGGTTCTCCGCCTCAGGCTGCAGTTCCACCTTCAGAGAGATATTGTCCGTATCTCCCCTTTTTGTCACTATCGCCTCATATTCGTCCCCTAACTCAGTAACCCCCCTCACTGCCTCCTCAATGGCCGTGGGCGCAAGCAGCACCCCCTTTACCTTGGTAATATCGTCAGCCCGCCCAACAACCCCCCCCTTGATCATGCGAAAGGTCCGGCCGCAGGGGCATTGCTGTTCATGCCACATAATTATATCCTTGGAATCAAATCGAATACATGGCTGGGCCAGTCGGTCAAAGGCTGTGATAACCATTCTCCCCTGTTTGTTAGGCTGATCAATGATTTCCCCGCTTTCAATGTCCTCAATCTGCACGAGAAAGAGGGCCTCGTTCACGTGCAGCCCCCCTGACTGCTCCATACACTCATAGCTCCAGGCCCCGATTTCCGTAGCACCTATGTGGTCAAACACCTTGGCGCCCCAGGCATCCTCCATCCTCTTCTTGGTTGCTGGGATGCTGGCGCCGGGTTCACCGGCACAGGTGATCTTTCGAATATCAAGATCCTTTACCGGATCAAGCCCCAACTTTTTCCTTGCAGTGTCAGCCATACCCAAAATGTAAGTGGGGGTTGCCATTATTGCCGTGGCCCTCAGTTCCTGCATCTTCAAAAGACGGGCCTCAGTGTTGAGAACCCCACCGGGCACAACTTCGCATCCTAATTTTTCAGCGCCATAATGTCCGGCCCAGAATGCTACAAAGATATTGTAGCCAAATGGAATAAATACCCTGTCCGATTTTCTGTAACCTTGTGAATAGAGGATATAGGCCCATGATTCCGCCCACCACTCCCAGTCCTCCCAGGTATCCGGTTGATAGACCGGCTGGCCTGTGGTACCGCTGGTCTGACGAAATTCTGTGACATCCTCCAAAGGAACGCAGAGCATATCGCCATAGGGATAGGGCTCCTTTTTCTGAATTCCCCGCATCATGCTTTTTTCCACTTTAGGCACACGTGCGATATCTTCCATGGTCTTGATGTCTCCCGGTTCTAAACCGGCATCCCTGTATAACTGGCCATGGAATTTGGAGTGATCGAACGCCCATTCCATAATACGTCTAAATTTCTTTACCTGTAGTTTTACAATCTCTTCCCTTGGCAAAGTCTCAAGAAGAGGATTCCAAAACACTTCTGATTCAGAAACCATTATAATCCTCCATTACAGCAATCGTGGTTCACCTGCTATCGTCTCCTTATCTCATATTCCACGACAACCTTTTCTTTGGAACCGGATGCTACTTTCAGAAAGGCGGACGGGATAACCACTTTGGCGCTCGTTTGCCCCGAACTGTCAAGGCTGTTCAGGGGAATGCTTTTGGTATACAGGGTCGACATGTTGTCGAGGATTGTCTTGGGGCCGTTGAGTTCGATTTCAGACGGGCTGATTTTCGACCGAACAAGATTCAGATCCGAGGGTAATTTTCCCACCCAATCCACCTGTATGGGGAGCGTTTTTTTTGTGCGCGTATCCAGATTCACATCGAGCACCATGGGCCTTACCTCCTTTAAGGAAAGCCCTGGGGGAATGGAAAGATGGTCGTTGGTAAT
Organism: Deltaproteobacteria bacterium; assembly: GCA_029932035.1. GTDB lineage: Bacteria > Desulfobacterota > DSM-4660 > Desulfatiglandales > Desulfatiglandaceae > Desulfacyla. The sequence continues at coordinate 12,173 of JAOZQV010000038.1, forward strand.
GGCAAATGTGTTGGTTCCGGCGACAGCCTTGCCCAGATCCATCCTCACCCGGATCTGCTCGGGCCGGATGGATCTCAAAAGCGCCCTCGATCCTCTCAAGTAAAGACGAACAGAAGTTGCGGATGTGTTTAACAGCTCCATCGCGGGGTTTCGGTTGGCATACTCCACGGGAATGTCAAACGTCTTGATGGCATCTAATCCTCTGCTGATGCTGAACCAAACTCCGGAAACAATGAGAAGGGCCATAAGAGCCGCGATCCTCAGCTCAATTTTCCTTCTTTTCAAATATTGAGGCTGGTTTTCCCGAATACCGAGGTGTTCCCTGAAGGCTGAGACAAGCGGCTCCCTTTCATTGATATTGAGCAAATCATCGCCTCTGGTTATGGTAATGGTGCCCCTTTCTTCGGATACGACAACGACCATGGCGTCCGTGATTTCCGACAATCCCGCCGCAGCCCTGTGACGGGTTCCGAAGGAAGTGGGGAAGTCCTTTCGATGGGAGAGCGGGAGAATAACCCCGACCTCTACAACGCGGTTTCCCTGGATGATGGCCGCCCCGTCATGGACAGGGTTGTTTGGCCAGAAAACGCTTTCAATCATCTCTGATGAAACCTTGCCATCCCAGGGGATTCCCCTCTGAACAACCTCCTCCAGGTCTTCCTTGCCGGGCAAAACGATGAGAGCACCGATACGCCTTCGCGCTAAATAAAAGACACTTTCCGCAATGATCTCCACGGGGGTTTTTATTCGCTTTTGGGGCAGTCCCCAGAGGATAGTCCAGATATTTCTTGCCCGGAAAACGGATCTGATTTCGTTCCTGAAAACAACGATGACGATCAGCGCGGCGACCGCGATAATACCTTCCATCATCCAACTGGTCAGAATGAGCCCCATGGATACGGCCATCCGTTGCATTATCCAGAGAAAGGCAATTCCAAGCAGAACTCTGAAAGCATCTGTTCCTCGAAAAAGCGCATAGAGACGAAACAGGATATAGCTGTTAAACGCAATATCGATAATATCCTGCCATCGAATACTGGACACAAAAATCAGAATTTTTTCCAACGCCAATCACTCCGTTACGCTAAAGCGCAGGGTTTGAAAAATTTTACCATCAGAATCAGTAATTTCTACCCGCCAGGGGCCAGCATCCGAATTCCGAATACGTATTTTGCTGAAGCATGACCACTTGGGTGGCTTGAGGGTCAGTTTTAAATTTTTATCGGGCTGGTCTCGTTTGAACCAGTTATGATAGACAACCGTTTTTTCAGGCACCGGGTCAAAGGCGGTGAAGCAGGTTGCACTTTTAAGTTCCGCTGAAAAAATGATCGTCTCATTCTTAGGCTCAAGGTCTTTTATACCCTCGCACATGACCGCTTTCACCAGGGTCAGACTATGCGGTTTTTCAGTGGCCGCGGGTTCGGCAGGGTCATCACCTTCGGCCCCATGGATATTTTGGGTCAAACAAGAAAGGATTGCGACAATCAGGGATAGAACTGCAATTGTATTTTTCATTTTTTTCATGGAAGCATATTTCTCGCTCGGGTGATATGAATTTACTTCTTCGGAAAGGCGGGGAGATAGTAACGGCCTGCTTTTCAAGGAAAAAGATAACGGAACATCGTGGGGAAGTCAAGGAAAAAGCAAAGGGCCCACCAATGAATTTCTCCCTTTTCAGGGTATCCCTTTGGCCGAGAGAGCTCCTAAAGCCTGGCGAGTTTTCCCTTGACTTCAAGGGCAATAATGATATTGACTCAAGATTAGAGCAGTACGATTAGAGAACGCGGTTTCCAGATTTATCCGCTGACGCTGAGGACCTGTAAACGTATGCGAATAAGAGGACTGAATGGAACAAAAAGATTACTATGAAATACTGGGAATAGAGAAAGCCGCGAATCAGAAACAGCTCAAAGATGCCTACCGTAATCTGGCCTTGAAATATCATCCGGACAGGAACAAGGGAAATCCCGGTGCAGCAGCCAAGATGAAAGAGATAAACGAATCATACGCAGTCCTCTCCCACCCGGAAAAAAGAAAACAGTACGATACACTGCGACAGACCTACGGGTCTTCCGCCTACAGCCAGTTCAGGCAAACCTATTCTGAGCAGGATATTTTCAGGGGTTCAGACATCCAGCAGATCTTTGAAGAATTGAGCCGAGCATTCGGTTTCAGGGGCTTTGATGACGTTTTCAAGGAGTCTTATGGTTCCGGATATCAGACCTTTGAATTCAGGAGACCGGGGGCTTTTGGCAGGGTCTTTGAGGCAAACCCTCTTCTTGGCGGTTATCTCGGCAGGCTAATCAGGTATGGGCTGAAAAAAAAGTGGGGGATAGAATTACCCGAAAGAGGGAAAGACCTGCGCGATATAATTACGATTTCGCCCGCATTAATTCAGGCAGGGGGTAAGATAAGCTATCTTTGCAGGCAAACCGCCAAGGAACTGTTAGTCACAATTCCTCCCAACATAAGAGGAGGACAGAAAATACGCCTGAAAGGAATGGGAGAAAAGGGTAAAGGCGGGGGAGAGCCAGGGGACCTTTATATAGAAGTTCGGGTTAGAAATCCGATGCTCCAGAAAGTGAGAGAGTTGGTAATGGCACTCTGGTCTTCTATAAAGGGAACAGGACGCAGATGAACGCAGATTACGCGGATTTTTTTCGTAATCATAATCATAATCTTACTCATAATCCCGCCGGGCTGGAAGGCCCGCCGGGCCGGAGGCAAACATCTCTCAGGCTGACTGCAAAAGAGTATGATTAAGATTACGAGTATGATTATGAACTTGAATATCTACGAAAGATAAGGCCCCCACTGTTTGGCCGTCTCAAGGATATAACCTGGTGGAAGGGCTCCAACAATCC
>JAOZQV010000039.1:0-8960 GCA_029932035.1 Deltaproteobacteria bacterium
TTGAGCAATGGCTTGTTGATTGCGCGGTCAAAGGATAAACCACATACGCTATGAAATATCATAAAACGATTTTGTTAAGCACCGCTTTAAACTTTAGGCATTTTAAACTTTAGGCATTTTAGGCATTTTTATCAAGAGGAACCATGTCTCCCGGTCTTTATGTTCATGTCCCTTTTTGCCGGAGCAAATGCCCTTACTGCGCCTTTTATTCCATCCCCTCCCCTTCCCTAATACCGATCTGGCTTGACAGTCTCAAGAAAGAAGTCAGCTTGTACAGCGGGCAGTTTGAGCCGTTTGACAGTCTTTACGTGGGAGGAGGTACTCCCACCCTTTTGGAAACCGGGATACTGGCAGATCTGATTAAGCACCTCTTTACCCACTTCGATTTTACCCCTGACACCGAGGTTACGGTCGAAGCAAACCCCTGCGATCTGACAGACGAAAAGACCGGAGCACTGAGAGACTTAGGCATTAACCGGGTCAATGTGGGGGTGCAGTCCTTTGACGATCGTGTGCTCTCGTTCTTAGGGAGAAGACATCGAGTAAAGGAGATCAACGGGGCGCTGAACCACTTGAGACGCCTCGGATTTGAAAATGTGGGTATCGATCTTATATATGGGTTTAAGGAACAGGACTTGAAAGATTGGCGAAACACGCTCTATAACGCTCTTTCATTTCAGCCGGAACACATTTCATGCTATCAATTGACTTTTGAGAAAAAAACGGTTTTTGGAAGGCTCAGGGATAAAGGTCAAATCGAGCCCCTGATGGAATCGGAAGAGGCAGCCTACTTCCTGACAACATCACAACATCTTGAAGATAATGGGTATATTCATTACGAAATCTCCAATTTTGCTAAGAACAAAGCCTGCCGCTCCCGCCACAACCAAAAATACTGGCGGCATATCCCAACTTTAGGTCTCGGTCCGTCAGCCCATTCATTTGATGGAAAGAAGCGCTGGTGGAATGTGCGATCCATAAAAAGGTATTGTGCTGCAGTAGAAAAGGGCCGGCCTCCGGTTGAGGGATGGGAAGATCTGACCGAGGAACAGTTATGGCTTGAGACTTTATCCCTCGGGTTAAGGACCAGCACAGGAATTGATCTCAGAGCTGTCTCGCGTATCCCTCAATCAGACGCGGCCCTATCAAATCTTCAGGCCTCCGGTCTCGTGAAGGTTATTGACGGGAGAATAATCCCGACAAGGGAAGGGTTCCTTGTAGCAGATCAACTCCCGGTCTGTTTCTTTGAGGGAGTATAAGCAAACCAGTTTAGGGCGTTCAGATCCCTTTTACCATGTCCCATCAACGATGGGACTCTACACCCCTCATGATCCACCGTAGCCGATCTTTACCTTGTCCCCTTCTACAATAACCGGTACTTTCCGGGCGCCATTTGACAACCGGAGCATCTCTTCGAGTTTTCCCGCCTCTTCCCTGACATCTACGTAAACAGCGTTGCTGTATGCCGACCTGGCATCCCTTGTGAAGGGTCATCCTGCCTTCCCGTAAATAATCACCTTTTCTTTCATTTCCCCTCCTTCATCAAAGATAGTCAACTAATTTGATTCCCAACTAAATCAGCGCCTTCATTATATCAGGTATTTGTCTATCAGGCAAAGTTTTAAAAATGACACGAAGTTCCTTAACTTTAGGCACTTAACTTAGTTCCGTTATCACCCCCTGCAAGGGTCCGCTCAAAGACCCTTAGATACTCCTTCGCCGAACGACGCCATGAGAAATCCTGATCCATTGCCTCCCGTATCATTTCTTGCCAGAGATCGGGCTGTTTGAAGGTCTTGACAGCACGTTTTACCCCTTCCACCAGATCCTCTGCCTGAAACCGATCAAACTTAAAGCCTGTACCCTGGCCCTTTTTTTTCTCGGGATCAATAACCGTATCTTTTAGACCGCCGGTGGCCCGGACAACAGGGATGGTTCCATATTTAAGACTGTACATCTGTGTCAGGCCGCACGGTTCGTAAAGGGATGGGATAAGAAACATGTCGCTTCCTGCTATGATCTTGTGGGCCAGACCGGGATCAAACCCCAATTTGAGCCCAAAACGATCCGGATAACGGGCCTGAAGGTCGAGAAACAGGTCTTCGTATACATCATCACCCGATCCTAAAACAACGAGGCCCAGACCCATGGCAAACAGCTTCTCTGCTGCTTCTGCCAGCAGGGCGCAACCCTTCTGTTCCACTAAGCGGGTAACCATCCCGGCAACAGGCCTGTCTATCAGCCCTGGGTCAAGCCCCATTACCTCAAGAAGATCTTTCTTGCACAAGGCCTTGCCGGTGAGGTCCTGGGGGGAATAGTTGGCAGTGAGATATTTGTCGGTTTCCGGGTTCCACACCCGGTAATCGACACCATTCAAAATGCCGTGAAGACGCTGTTTGATTGAATGCATCAGACCACCTAACCCAAAGCCGAATTCCGGTGTTTGGATTTCCAGGGCATAGGTTGGGCTGACAGTGACTACTCTCTTTGCGTAAACGATTCCGGCCTTTAACAGGCTCATCCGGCCGTAGAACTCAAGCCCATCCATCCGGTAATACTTATCCGGCAGGCCGATATTCCCAACCCCTTCACGAGGGACCAGACCCAAATAGCCCATGTTATGAATGGCAAAGATCCCTGCCGAACCCAACAAGGCCCCCTGGTCTAAGAGGGCCATTACCAGTCCGGTCTGCCAGTCGTTTGCTAAGATTATGTCCGGGCGCAGAGAGAGTGCCGAGCAGAGAGCGGGGATGCTGCGGGAGAAAAAGATATACCGCTCCAGGTTGTCAAAATATTCTCCCTTGTTAGTCCCGTAGATTCCATTCCTGTCAAAAAACTCATCCCGTCGCACCAGGTATATTGGCACATCGCGATCCAGTTCACCCACAAGGATATCCCCTGTCAGGTTCCTCCGGCCCAACAATATAGGCAGGCCCTCGGCCGCAACTTCCCGTTCCTTGATCCGTTTCAAGGCGGGTCGGTAGGCCGGCAGTGCCACCGAGACCTCGCAGCCCAGTTCAGTCAAGGCTATAGGCAGACTTCCGACAACATCACCTAATCCGCCGGCCGTGGCCAAGGGCGCAGCCTCCGATGCAATAATCAATATTTTCATAAGACTTCTTTCCCCTCGCTAAAGCCTCTTAACCCTGAACCTTTAACCTTTGAACCTCTGCTGTTGCCTGTCTAATTCCTTGACATCATAGGGATGGCTCCCTATCATAGCTCCGACTTTAAATAGATTATTTTCCCATTCAACCATTTAACAAATGCTGAAAGAGGATTCCCATGAAGGTATTTGATAATCTACATTTCTTTCCGTGGAATAGCATGACCGCAAATAATTGCAACACCTTTTTTATTGACGGCGAGAAAAGGATCCTGGTGGATCCCGGCCACTACCATCTCTTCGATCACGTACGGGACGAGCTCTCCGGGCTTTCCCTTTCCCCCGAGGATATCGAGATGGTAATCATCACCCACGCTCATCCCGATCATATGGAAGGTATAAAGGTTTTTCAAGAGACAGATGCACGAATTGCCGTCTCATCTGAGGAAATGGAATTTATAAAAACCGTTGCTCCTCATTACGGAGAAATCCTTGGTATTGGCGAGTTTGAGCCGGGGATCCTGCTTCAAGAGGGAGACTTGAAAATCGGCAACCTGAATTTTGAGGTCATCCACACCCCGGGACACTCACCAGGCTCAGTGTGTCTCTATTGGCCTGACAGAAAAACACTCTTCACAGGCGATGTCGTCTTTGACCAAGGCGTAGGGAGAACCGACCTCCCCGGAGGTGACGGAGGGAAACTCAAGGAGAGCATCAGGAAAATCTCCCGGCTTGATGTGGACTATCTGCTCACAGGTCACGGCGATATTGTGGTGGGCAAGGAGGCCGTAAAACAGAATTTTAAGGCAATTGAGGATTTCTGGTTTGGGTATATTTGAACTATGGTTGATCCGCCATCCATAGATTTTGATTTGCGACAGTTAGAGATTTTTCGCAAGGTGGTTGACCTGAAGAGCTTTTCCAAGGCCGCCAAAGAGGTCTTTCGTGCTCAAGCCTCTGTCAGCGAGAGGATCGCCACACTCGAAAATATGGTTGGGACGAGGCTCTTGAACCGTTTAGGCAGGGAGGTGGTTCCCACTAAAGCGGGTGAACTACTCTACAAACACGCAGTGCTCCTTTTGGAGATGAAGAGAACCGCATCCTTGGAGATGGAGAGTTTTCTTGGGATCAAGCGGGGTGAAATTCATCTGGGCGGGAGCACTATTCCCGGTGAATATATCCTTCCCAATGTGATCGGCCGATTTTGCCGGCAATATCCTTCTCTATCAGTAACGCTGACTGTCGCAGACACAGGCGGAATCGAAACCCGTGTTTTAACCGGCGACCTTGAGTTGGGTGTGGTCGGTTCCAAGGGCTCTGAACGGAGCCTTATTCTTCATGAACTGTGGAAGGATGAACTTGTCTTAGCCGTCCCTGCCAAACACCGATGGGCAGAGAAAAGTGAAATCTCTACGGAAGAGCTTGGTGAAGAGCCTTTTATCTTCAGAGAGCCTGGCTCGGGCACATTCAAGATCCTCGATGATTATCTCCGGTCCGCCGGGGCAAAGGGACTGACTGCCCTCAAACCGGTTGCATGGTTTGGCACATCCACGGCCATCAAGGAGGGGATAAAGGGGGGGCTTGGTGTATCGATCCTTTCTTCGAGGGCCTTAGATACTGAATTGAGAACTGGGATCCTCAAGGCCTTGAAAATAAGGGACCTCCCAATGCCCCGCAGTTTTTACCTGATCAGAGACAGAAGGAGAATTGCGTCTCCCCTCTGCCAGGCCTTGATCGACTTCTTATTTGCTACCCGTGAACAACAGGAGAACAGGAATGATATATGAGCTGATAGATTACCGGGGGGATTGCTGAAAGGCCTACCAGGACGTAGGTCTATGTCTAAGGATACTGCCTCCGGGGGAAACTTTTGAGTTTATCCTCGAGAGCGAAAAGCTTGAAAATATAAGGAAAGTGGTCTTGCACAACCAGGGGGAGGTTGTGTCAGAGACGGTTGTGGATAACGATGTTCAACTCAGGGTGAGAAAAATCTCAGGAACAGAAAGGTCAGCACAGAATTGATGAAGCGTCTTAAAATCCTCGGTGGGTTGCACGGATATCGGCTTGACCGGCACATCTCCAGCCTATTAATGGCTATTGCGATCGGTATCCTCAGCGGGTACGGGGCAGTGCTCTTCCGCTTTGCAATCGAGGGAGCCCAATATGCCTTTTATCAAAACGCCGCGGATATCCTGACCTTTGTCAACACCGTACCTGTCTACAGACTAATAGGCATGCCTGCCCTCGGGGGGTTGGTCGTAGGTCTGCTCGTTCGATTTGGGGCAAGGGAGGCCAAGGGGCATGGAGTTCCTGAAGTTATGGAGGCCGTGTCTCTTCGCGGCGGCCGTATTCGCAAGAGGGTTGCCTTTGTAAAGATCATTGCCTCGGCCGTATGTATCGGCTCAGGGGGTTCAGTGGGCCGGGAAGGGCCGATTGTCCAGATCGGTTCGTCCATAGGCTCCAGCATCGCCCAGCTATTCAAGTCCTCCGGGCCTCAGCATAGAACCATGGTCGGATGCGGGGCCGCGGCCGGGATTGCCGCCACATTCAATGCCCCCATTGCAGGTGTGCTCTTTGCCTTAGAGGTGCTCTTAGGGGATTTCGGCTTAGCCGCGTTTTCGCCGGTGGTTCTTTCCTCAGTAATGGCCACTACCATCTCCAGACACTACTTCGGTGACTTCCCGGCCTTTGTTATCCCATCCTATGAACTTGCATCCCTTTGGGAATTTGCCATCTATCCCTTTCTGGGACTATTGGCCGGACTACTGGCCATACTGTTCATTGTGGTGTTGTACAAGTCTGAGGACCTCTGGGATGCCATCAAGATCCCCGAGTGGATCAAACCCGCTTTAGGTGGTATTTTGCTTGGCCTGGTCCTGTTGAAATGGCCTCAGGTCTTCGGGGTCGGGTACGGGGCCATAAACGAATCCCTTCTTAACGAGATGTCAGGGTTATTGCTCTTTACCCTGATCTTCGCCAAGATAGGCGCAACTTCGATTACGCTTGGCACAGGCGGCTCTGGCGGTATCTTTGCGCCGTCCCTCTTTATAGGGGCCATGGCCGGCGGGTTCTTTGGATGGGTTGTAAATATCCTGTTTCCGGGTATTACTGCTTCACCCGCTGCCTATGCCCTTGTCGGTATGGGCGCTCTTGTGGCAGGCACAACCCATGCTCCAATTACGGCCATTCTGATTATTTTTGAGATGACAGGGAACTATAAAATCATCCTTCCGATGATGATCACCTGCATCCTGAGCACACTGGTGGCCATATCATTGAAAAAGGGCTCCATCTATACCATCAAGCTGTTGAGAAGGGGCGTGGATATTTCCGGAGGGTTGGAACAGAATATCCTGAGGGGTTTGAAAGTCAGACAGGTCATGAAAGAGGATTTTGCTACCGTGCCGGAGGGGATGGCCCTGATAAACCTTGTCAACACCTTTAAGGTTAAGGATATCGCCTATCTACATGTGGTCAATGACAACCTCGAATTGACCGGCATCATCTCCTTTCGGGACATCCGGCCCCTCTTAGGAGAAGAAGAAGCACACTATCTTATTATTGCCAAAGACGTGGCTACGACAGACCTGGCCACTATCAGCCCTGAAGATAATATCCAGCGCGCCTTGCAAATCATGAGCGAACAGGGCATATCCCAACTTCCGGTGGTTGCAGGAGACAATGGGAAAAAGATGATTGCAACCGTGAGAGAAAAGGATGTGATTACTGCTTACGATAACGCGGTCATCCGCCACGAAATCGAGACGGGCTGAGCTGCTACTTCACCCTGCTCCCCGGTGCAGTGCTGGCATCCGGGACCAGAAGATGGAGGCCGGCCTCGTCGCTGGCAGCCAACAGCATGCCGTGCGACTCAACACCCATTAACTTAACCGGGGCAAGGTTGGCCACTAACAATATCTCTGTTCCGATAAGGTCCTCTTCGGCATAGTGGCCCTTCAGTCCTGCCACAACAGTCCGCTCCTCACCTATATCTATTTTCAATTTGATAAGTTTCTTGGAACCAGGAATGGCCTCGGCCTCCCTTATTCTCCCAATCCGGAGGTCTATTTTTTGAAAATCCTCAAATGAAATCAGGGGGAGGCCGGGGGCCTTTTTCTTCTTAGGAGCCGACGGCTTTGATTGCTGCTCCTTCTTCTCTTTCTCAATGCGTGGAAACAGGGCGGGCGCCTTGGTAATGGTCCGCACAGGTCTTCCCATGCCCCATCTCTTGATTTCTTCTAAGGTAAAATCCGTCCCTTTCTTCGAAAGACCTAATTGCTCCTGGATCTTTTCCGCGGACCCGGGTATGAAGGGCCAGAGGAGCGCGGCGATAATCCTCAGGGTCTCAAAGATATGACATATTACAGTTGCAAGCCGTTCCCGGTCAGACTTTGCCAGCACCCAGGGAGCCATGTAGTCGATGTATCTGTTTACCTTGCCAATAACCTCCCATATTGCCATCAGGGCCTTATGCAAGGCCAGGTCCTCAATCAACCCCGCATATATGTCAATTAGTTCAAGGGCGCTTCTCTTCAGCTCTTCATCCGCCTCCCGGGAAGGGCCTGGTTCAGGCAGGTCTCCTTCAAAATATTTTTGCGCCATGGTGAGGCTCCGGCTCACCAGATTCCCGAGATCATTGGCAAGGTCGGCATTGAGCCGTGCCACGAGTGCCTCTTCACTAAAGGAGGAATCGAGCCCGAAGACCATGTCCCTCAAGAGGAAATACCTGAATGCGTCAAGGCCGTAAACATCTACCAACTCAAGGGGACTGACAACATTCCCAAGACTCTTGGACATCTTTCCCTGACTCAGGTTCCAGTATCCATGGACGTTGAGATGCTGATAAGGTTCGATGCCGGCCGATTTGAGCATGCAGGGCCAGTAGATGCCATGGGGCTTTAAAATATCTTTGGCAATAACATGCTGGGCAGAGGGCCAAAACTTCCTGAATTGATCGCCTTCCGGATATCCTAAGGCCGACACATAGTTGATGAGCGCGTCAAACCAGACATAGGTAACGAAATCGTCATCAAATGGAAGGGTAATCCCCCATTTAAGTCTGGACTTGGGCCGGGATATGCAAAGGTCTTCTAAGGGCTCGGATAAGAATGAGAGGACTTCGTTTCTGTATCTTTCCGGTCTTATGAAATCGGGATGCTGGTTGATATGCTCGATAAGCCAATCTTGATAGTTGCTCATCCGAAAGAAATAATTGGCTTCCTTGATTACTTCAGGTTCGGTCTGGTGGTCGGGACACTTTCCGTCCACCAGCTCTCTATCCGTATAAAAACGTTCGCAGCCAAGGCAGTAGAGCCCCTCATACTCGCTGAAGTAGATGTCCCCCTTTTCTTTGACCCGGCTCAGGATTAATCTCACGGTTTCCTGGTGATGCAGATCCGTGGTTCGAATGAACTGGTCGTATGAAATGTTCAGTTTGGGCCATAGGCTCTTGAACATTCCACTAATCCGATCAACGTATTCCTTGGGAGATTGGCCGGTTTCTTCAGCGGCCGCAACGATCTTGTCCCCATGTTCATCCGTCCCTGTGAGAAAGAACGTTTCCATGGGGGAAATCATATGAAACCTGTTTAAGACATCAGCTACAATGGTCGTATAGGCATGCCCTATATGAGGTTCTGCATTCACATAATATATGGGTGTTGTTATGTAGAATTGTTTAGACAATGTTTTTAATGGTTACTCCTTTCACACTACTTTTTATCCCTCACCCGTAAACGGGTACTTTTTTTTGATCGAACTCTCTCCCTCGATGGCCCAATACTCCGGGTGATTTCTTTAGCCTGCACCTCAATTTCATTTTCTGAATCCAGCGCCACTGTCAAGGTTTCCTTTT
>JAOZQV010000039.1:8970-11586 GCA_029932035.1 Deltaproteobacteria bacterium
ATGGGTGTTGTTATGTAGAATTGTTTAGACAATGTTTTTAATGGTTACTCCTTTTTATATCACTTTTTATTCCTAACCCGTGAACGGGTATTCTTTTTTGAACGAACTCTCTCCCTCGATGACCCGGGACCCCTGGTGATGTCCGTGGCCTGGACCTCGATTTCATCTCCTGAATCGAGCGCCACCGTCAGGGTTTCTTTTAGTATATTTTGACGGATGATCTTCCCTTCTCCCGCTTTTGTCATAACCATCCTGCCAATCTTGGGGAGCTTTTTCTTGATCTTGGCATAATACTCATATTCGTAGGTGAGGCAACACATAAGCCTGCCGCACATCCCGGATATTTTGTTAGGATTGAGGGAGATGTTTTGTTTTTTGGCCATCTTTATGGTTACCGGGTCAAAACTATTGAGAAAGGAAGAACAACATAAGGGACGTCCACAGCTTCCCAACCCACCTACCATCTTTGCCTGGTGGCGGACCCCGATCTGCCTCATCTCAATCCTGGTCCTGAATTTGCCTACCAGGTCCTTTACTAACTGCCGGAAGTCCACCCTGCCGTCTGCGGTAAAATAGATAATAACTTTGCTGCCGTCAAAGCGCCTTTCCACCGAGACAAGACACATGGGCAGAGATCGTTCCTTTACTTTTTGATGACAATATTCAGATACCTCCCCTTCTAAGTTGCAACCTCTTTCATACCTATCAATTTCTTCTTTGGTAGCGAGACGAAAGATTGTTTTAAGTTTCCGATTTGGGCCGCCCTCAGTCCTGTTTCGAGGTTTTGTGCAAACGGAGCCGATAGCAGGTCCATTCTCGGTTACCACCATTACCTTGTCCCCTTGTTTAAGAACAAAGTGGCCCGAGGCAAAATCATATACCTTTCCACGGTCCCTGAATTGAATGCTAACTATTTTGCTCATATCAATCGACAATCCCTGAAAGTCTCTGGAGTCTAAGGACCGCATACTCCATTACCAGTGCGGCATTGCGCATCCTGCGCAGATCCTTTATGGCCTGGTTCACCACAAAAAGACTCTCTATCAGATTGGCTCTCCTAAAGTTTCCAGCGAAGTTTTCGAATTTATCTGACAAATCCACATTAATGATCAGGTGTGCAGGTCCTCCAACTTTCACTAACAGAAGATCCCTGTACCAGCACCCCCAGACGGCTAACATCTCCAACAGACCAGGTTCCCCGGCGTCAAAGCTGCCTGTCCCGCCCCTCTTATTTCTAATTGTCGATTCAAAGGCCATTTCCAGCGCCTCTCCCTTTGAAAACCGAGGCAACTTCAGGAGCACTGAAAGCCACTCCTCCCTCATTTTTATAAAAGCGTCCTCGCACATCCTGAGGGCGCTTCCTAAACTACCGGAAGCTCCCTTTGCTGCAATTGTCGCTGTTCTCCTATCTATATCCTTTTCCTTGACAAGCCAATCAGTCATCGCCTGAACGGGCAGAGGCTGAAAAGGGATCCTTTGGCACCGGGATACGATCGTGGGCAAGAGATCGAGAGGCTCTCTCGCATTAAGGATCAGAATATTACCGGGAGGAGGTTCTTCCAATGTCTTAAGAAAGGAATTAGCTGCCTCACCGGTCATTGCCTCGGCCTGCTGAAGCACACAAACCCTGTACTTGGCTGACACCGGGGCAAAACTGAGTCTACGGTTTAACTCTCGAATCTGCTCAATTTTTATGTTTTGACCATCCGGCTTGATGTGTATGAAATCCGGAAAGTTTCCCCCCAATAACTGACGACAGGAGGGACACTCGCCGCAACCATCAAAATCTATTGGTTCATGGCAATTCACGGCCATTGTCAAGGCCTTAGCCATGCTTGTTTTCCCTATCCCTGGAATCCCTGTAAAAAGATAGGCATGGGGAATCCTCTCCTCAGACATTACACGTTTCAAAAACCGCTTGGCCTTTTCCTGGCCTATTATCTCTGAAAAAAGCATAGGTAATATAAGCGCCTAAAGTTTGAAGTGCCTAAAATGCCTAAAGTTAAGGAACTTCGTGACTTTTTAAAAAACTGGCTTCATCAAGGCCTGCCCATCATTGCCGACGATTTGGGATATGCTCGCTTCCGTACATGACAGGCGAGACGGGCGGACCTCAAAGATAAGTCAGGCAAAAAAACACTCGCAACAGAAGGTCAAAAATCCATACCGGTTTGTCTGCCTCGATTTACGCAAGTCCCGCTTTCAGGCGGGATTCGACAAATACCTTGCTCTGGACCCGTTTACTATTTGAACCTGATCGCCAAAGGCGTACCACAACTTTAGGCGCTTCAAACTTTAGGCATTTTAGGCGCTTTTCTTTCCTAAATAAGGTCGAATATGCTCAAATATCGCCTCTTCCAACTCATTCTCCCCAAGGGTGCCATCCACCACCACGAATCGTGCAGGTTCATTTTTTGCGATAGAGAGATACCCTCCCCGCACAGCCGCGTGGAAATTCATCTCTTCCTTTTCAAACCGGTCCTGTCCATCCTGTTGCATCATTTCGTTTCGTTTCAGGGCCCGTTCCAGCCCAACCTCTACGGGGCAGTCAATCAGGAATGTAATGTCTGGCCGGATGCCAAGAGAGGCCTTTTCATTCAGCAATTTGATAAGCTC
>JAOZQV010000039.1:11686-15012 GCA_029932035.1 Deltaproteobacteria bacterium
GCGGCCATGGCCTCGTCTTCTTTCCGGATATCCTCCAGTGTCTTTGGCTTGACCGCGGGGGGTCTCTCTTCCAAGCCATACTTCCATTTGAGGAACTGCTCTCCCGAGGTTGGATACAGGGCATAGATGAGCAGATCGAAATCGTCTTTGGCCAGGTCTCCTATCTTCTTTCTGTCTTCTTCGAGTTCAGGCTCTAAATAATCGGCAGCGCGGCCGGTTACCGGGGTCTCACCACGCTTATACCCTTTCAGTATCTTTTTCCGGACCTCCGGGTCTATCGGTACAGGTGTCTTTCCATATAGGCCATAGGCCAGGTCCTTGACCTCGTTTGTAACCATCTTGTATCTGCCAAACAGGACGTTGAGCACGGCCTGAACCCCTACGATCTGGCTGGTGGGTGTAACGAGGGGGGGCATGCCTAATTCCTTCCGGGTCACCGCTACATCTTTATAAACTTCCGCCAACCTGTCTAAGGCCTTTGCCTCGGTAAGCTGGCTCACCAGATTGGAGATCATACCGCCGGGCACCTGATGGGCCAGGACCCCTGTATCTATCACCGACATCTTATTTTTTGCGAGATAGTCCCGGTACTTGGGTGCGATGCTCTCAATATAATCCCCTAATTCCAGCAGGAGGCTCAGATCGAACCCCGTATCCCGAGTGGTTTCATAAAGCGTTGCGACTATAGGCTCAACGGCGGGCTGTGAGGTCCTCAGTGCAAAGGGGGCCAGGCAGGTGTCCACGATATCCACCCCAGCTTTGATAGCCTCTAAATAGATCATGGAGGCCATGCCGCTGGTATAGTGGGTGTGGAGATGAATCGGGATGGTGATCACTTTCTTGAGGGCTGTAATGATCTTGGCAATATCAAATGGAGCCATGATACCTGCCATATCCTTCAGACAGAGGGTATCGGCCCCCATGTCCTGGATCTCTTTCCCCTTGTTGATATAATATTCCAGATTAAACACATCACCACCCATACGTCTTTCAGTTAAAGAGTAGCAGATAGTCCCCTGGAAGTGCTTGCCATTGGCCTTAATCCGCTCCACAACGGTCTGAAAATTGCGGAAATCATTTAGCGCATCGAAGACCCGAAAGACATCCATACCGGCCTCACACGACTTATCCACAAATAACTTAGCCACATCATCCGCGTAATTGCGATATCCCACTACATTCTGTCCCCTCAGGAGCATGGAAAAGGGTGTGTTTTTGATATACTTTTTCAGGGTTCGTATCCGGTCAAAGGGATCTTCTCCCAAAAAACGGTGCATGGTGTCAAAGGTTGCCCCTCCCCATACCTCCATGGCCCAGAACCCCACGGTGTCCATCTTTTCGGCAATGGGGATCATGTCCTCGGTCCTCATCCTTGTGGCTAATAATGACTGATGACCGTCTCTGAAAGTATTGTCCTGAATCTTAAGCGGGTTTTTGGGCCCGTCTTCTAAAAAAGCATCCATGTTAAACCTCCGTATATTTGTGGTTAACGATTATGTCAGGGGGGCGCTTAAATGCTGCCCGCCTTAGTTTATGTTGTGCCGGATCATAACTGTGATGAAATATAGAGCAACTATGCGCGAACGGTCAAGAGAATTCATTTCGGACCGCCGATAAGGGTTCGAAGCAGTGATATGGCGTAGAGCGGGAGATTGAGGATTTTTCCGTTATACTTTAGGTTGAGAAGATTGGTCCTTGCTAATCGGTCCGGCTTGAACTGCAAATCATAAGACCTGAGACTCTTGCTCTTTGGATTAATCCCTGTTTTGACCTCTATCGGACAGATGTTCCCTGCAAATTCACAGAGAAAGTCGAGTTCGGCCTTGCCGCCCCTGCTCCGCCAGTAATAGAGAGGCTGCTGAAAATGAGATACCAGTTGTTGGGCCACGTAATTCTCCACAAAGGCACCCTCATATTCACTGAAGAGCCGTTTTCCCTGGGCCAATAGTGCAACGGGAGATCCGGCCATAGCTCCCAGCAATCCCACGTCTAAGGCATAGGCCTTGAAACAACTACTGTCAGCATAATGCTTGAGGGGATGTCGAACGGTTTGAACCGCGTTTGCCCGATAAATCAGGCCTGCATCAGTTAGCCAGGTCAGGGCATTTTCGTATTCACGCGCCCGGGCGCCTTTCTTAATAGCAGAAAAGACGAATTTTTTGTTTTCTCTCGCCATATGCTTTGGGATGGAATCCCAAATGAGCGTGAGTTTGGGAATGTCGGTGGCAGGGGCGTGTTTGGCAAAATCGAAAACATAGGATTTGATGATTTCCTGTTGGATCTCTCTGACCTCTAAGGTATTCCCTTGATCCGCGAAGTGCTTTACGGCTTCCGGCATACCCCCCACAAAATAATAGAAACGAAGCAGATCCACCAGATGTGAGTGAAATGCCTCGGCCAGCGGTGTAGGAGATTCAACATCTTCAAGCAGATTCCTGTATCTGGATTCCCCTATGGCATCGAGAAATTCAAAAAATGTCATGGGATAAAGATAGCGAAAATTCACCTTTCCCACTGGAAACGATCCGGGCACGGACATTTTGACGCCAAGAAGAGAACCTGCCGCGGCAATATGGAGATCGTTTTTCTGCTCAGCGAAATATTTCAGCGAATTCAGGGCCTGATTTGAAACCTGGATTTCGTCGAATATGACCAGATCGATCCCTGGCCGAATTCTTAGATTCATATAGATGGAGAGTTCTTTGAGGATTCGCTCAGGATTCAGATCCCGCTCAAAAAACCGGCCCAGCGAGGGGTCTTCTTCAAAGTTGCAGTAGGCAGTGTTCCGGTATTCCCTTCGCCCAAATTCCTTCAGGATGAAGGTCTTTCCCGTTTGCCTCGCACCCTGCAGAAGAAGCGGCTTTCGCCTGGAAGAAGCCTTCCATGCCCGCAATTTCTCGTATATGTCTCTATCCATGGCAGCATATCATGACACATATATATGGCTTCGTCAACCCTTTCCGGCCATTTATGTGATATATTTCCCATTATTCGGACGTAAAAGGTGATATTTCTCACGTAAATCTTCTTAATATGCCCGGCTTTCCCTTGCATTATGAGATTTGGGGATGTCCTTTTCAAGCCTCGTGCAGCATGAAGGAATTTAGGGGAAATACATCACATTTCAGGGAGGTAGGGCGGGCAGGTTGAGGGATTTGCGTTGTTCGTAACCCATCTTAATTACGGGCGAAATTTGCCATGCTAAGAAACCTTTACCCCAAAATGATAGGGTAGCACTCTGTAATATCAGCGACTTAGCGCATCCACAAATGATTTTCCGGTTTTTCCACCCCAATTGACGAAATACATCGAAAGTAGTTGCTTTT
>JAOZQV010000350.1 GCA_029932035.1 Deltaproteobacteria bacterium
GATCCCGGCCTTTTTGACCCTCCCAAGCAGTTCATCTCTTGAAAGCCCTTCCCAGTCAGAGGCGAACCATTCCTTAGGGCTCGCTTCCGGGTCTGTCTCGATAATGACCGACGGGACACTTAACGAGATCGGATGGGCAGAGGCCCCGATATTTTTCACCTTCCCGGTCACACTGGCATGGATATTGGCCCCAAGGCCCTTTTCCACCTCTCCGATCAAATCCCCTTCAACGATCAGGTCCTTTTTCTTAACAATTGGTTTACAGGGAACTCCGAAATGCTGGGTGAGGGGAATTTCTAACTCTTTAGGGGTGGGGAGGGTTTCAACGGATAAATGCTCTGTCAGGGCCTTTGATTCAAGGGGATGCACTCCGCCCTTGGGAAATGTCAACAAAGATTCGTTCATGTGTCTGTGAGACTTATGCCAGGAGTTGGTCTATAAAACAATTCTTGATGATGCTCTCATAAAAAGTCAGATTTCTCACAGAGCCCGCAGAGAACACAGAGATAATATGTTTGACATTATTCATTTTGTCTTTGCGTCCTTTGCGCCTTTGCGCGAAGAAAGAGTGTTTTTACGAGTGCTATAATAGGAATCAAGAGCCATTGTCAAGGGATTTCGCCATAGTAGTGAACAATTTCCTGGCGCTGAGAACGTCGCGGCCAATCTGGTCTGATAGATCCTTTATTGATCCAAAGGGCCTTTCATCCCTCAATCGCTTAACAAACTTGACCCGGATGCTTCTGTCAAGTAAATCTCCTTTAAAATCAAGGATATGGGTCTCAACCGAAAAGGGGCCTTTCCCAAAAGTCGGATTATAGCCTATGTTGGTCACACCATTAAAAGATTGGTCCCCAACAACAACCCTTACTGCGTAAACGCCCACTTTGGGAACCAGCTCATCAATCAACTCTAAGTTAGCGGTGGGAAAACCTAACAACCTGCCCCCTCTGTTTTTTCCCCTGACCACGGTCCCCAATATCTGATAATCTCTGCCCAATAACTGTTTGGCCTCGGAGAGGCACCCGTCCTGGACCAGCCTTCGGATTGAGGTGCTTGAAACGAGTTTGTTGCCCACGTGAACCGGTTCAACCACATGCACCATAAACCCTAAGACCTCTCCCATCTCCTGGAGGAGCCCGATATCCCCTTTACGTCCCTGACCGAAGGTGTAATCATAACCAACAACAATCTCCTTGACACCTATTCTGTCCACCAAAATATCTTCAACAAATTCATCAGCTGAGATCGAGGCGAACTTTTTTGTGAAAGGGATACAGAAGATGACATCAATATCAGCATCTTTTATCAGTTCAAGTTTTTGCTGGGTCAGGGTAATTAACGACGGGCCGTTGCCGGGTTTCATGACCTTTATCGGGTGGGGATCAAAAGTCATTAGCGATGATTGACCATCGATCGATTTGGCGCGCTTCTTTACCATATCAAAAAGTATCAGGTGGCCTCTATGAACACCGTCAAAATTTCCGATAGTCAAAACAGGGTTTATCAGAGGTTCTTTAAGTTGTTGTAGATCAGAAATAACAGCCATCGATACTTAAGCACTCCTTAGTCTCATAAAAAGGGTTATCTTTTCCTTTTTTACGAGGCCATCAAAATATGTTGACAAAAGGAACCTTTTAGTATAATCTTTTTTAAGAAAATATCAACTTCATTTTCTCGCCGAAGTGGCGGAACTGGTAGACGCGCTAGGTTCAGGGTCTAGTGGGCGAATGCCTGTGCGAGTTCGAGTCTCGCCTTCGGCACCAAAAACGGAAAAAAGGCGCAATCAATTAAGATTGCGCCTTTTTGTTTTTCCCTTTAAACCTATGGGGCCAGTTCCTTCATAACCTCATCATGCAGCACGGGTCTGAAGGCCCTGATTTTTTCATTTTTTCGTGTGGGGTGGACCCGGTTTGTCAAAAAGATCACTATAACGTCCCGCTCAAAATCGATCCAGACGGAGGCGCCGGTGAATCCAAGGTGACCCACACTTCCTTTTGAGAAGAGCCCTCCGGAACTGGAGTTTTCAGACGAGGGGGTATCCCATCCCAGGGCCCATGTGCTTCCCTCCACAACATCCGCCCTTCTGAAAAAAGCCCTGACCGTTTCCGGCCTGAGATAATCCTTTCGCTCCCCGCGGTAGCGCCCTCTCAAAAGACTAATTAGAGTGTAAACCTCTCGGGTGTTACCGAATAGTCCCGCATGCCCTGAATAGCCCCCAAGGGAATATGCATTTTCGTCATGGACAACCCCTTTCAAGACTTTTTTGCGCCAGGGGCAATCCTCGGTGGAAGCGAATTGATCTTCGCCAAACCGGAGCGGAGCAGCCTGCTCATAAAAGAAGGTCTTGTTGAGACCTAAGGGATCGTAAAAGTGCTTGAGAAGAAACTCGGGGAGCTTCATCCCCGCAACTTCCTCAACCACCCATTCAAGCATCATAAACCCGAGGTCACTGTACAAAGTCCCTTTGCCGGGCGGGTATTCGAGGGGGATATTCAGCAACTCCTCTCTTAATCTCTCCTTCCTCTCTTCTCTCCGTATATGATCAAGATCAAGATAAAAAGGCTTCCAGTCGGCAAACCCGGCAGAATGGCTAAGAAGGAGTCGAGGCGTGATGAGCTTCTTGTCTTGGGGGAGGGCCTTAGGGAGTAGATCTTCAAGCGGTTGATCCAGTTCAATTTCAGCCGAATCAATCAATTTCATAACCGCTAAGGTAGTACCTAAGGGTTTGGTCAGGGAGGCCAAATCAAAAATCGTGTCCCTCTCCATTGGAAGGACCTTGGGAACAAGGGCGCGACACCCAATCTGTCGGAAAAAAAGAATTTCCCCCTCAAAGGCGACTAAGAGAACCGCACCGGGATAAACGCCTTCTACGACCCCCTTATTCAGCAATGCCTCTACACGATCTTTATCCATTGATCACGCTATCCACAAACCAATCTCTTTAGCCACGCGTTCGCTCGCATGTCCATCCCATAGGGGGATTGCCTCTCCCTTTTTCCATCTTCCGGCAAGCACATCCTCAAAGGCATTCCGGATACGTGCGGGTTCATTACCCACCAATCGACTGGTCCCTCTCTCAACTGTAATCGGTCTTTCGGTATTCTCCCTCAATGTCAGACAGGGCACTTTCAAAAATGTTGTCTCCTCCTGCATACCGCCCGAATCCGTGAGAATTAGCCTGGCATTTGCCATGAGCCACAGATTATCACGATAGGAAATGGGATCAATACATCGTAAACCCGGCGACTTTAAGAGCAAATCGGTCACTCCAGCCTGGGCTGCCGCTTGTCGTGTCCGGGGATGAACAGGAAATACGACTGGCATTATGGAACTTAGATCCATTATCACCTCGAGGATCCGCTTGAAGATGGGGGGATCATCAACATTTGACGGCCGATGCATGGTCATGACCGCATATTCATCCTTTGTAAGCTCTAATTGCTCTAATATATGGGATCTCTTCGCTGAAGTGAGTTCATGCATCAAGGTGTCAATCATGACGTTCCCCACAAGCCTCACCTTTTCCCTTTTTGCTCCTTCCAGATTAAGGTTAGCCACACCGCTCGGTTCGGATACCAGCAGGAGTTCAGCTATGGCATCTGTCAGGATACGATTTATTTCTTCAGGCATGGTTCGGTCAAAACTCCTTAAACCTGCTTCCACATGCACCACAGGAACCCCTAACTTAACAGCCGCCAAAGCGCAGGCCACAGTGGAGTTCACATCGCCGAATACTACCGTTGCCCCGGGTGGATTTTTCATCAGGTATTCTTCATATCGTTCCAGGATCCTGGCAGTCTGTGCGCCGTGGGAGCCCGATCCCACCTCCAGATGAACATCTGGTTGGGGGATACCCAGTTCCTCAAAAAAAACATCGTTCATACCGTAGTCATAATGCTGCCCGGTATGAACGATTCGGGGTTCCAATTCACCCCTTGCCCTTATGGCCCTCATCACCGGCGCCAGTTTCATGAAATTAGGCCGTGCCCCTGCCACCAGATCGATTATTGTTTTCACCAATTTCGCCCCTCTTCCAGTCTGTGTATGTCTGCGTTCATCTGCG
>JAOZQV010000351.1 GCA_029932035.1 Deltaproteobacteria bacterium
TCCGTAAAGGGCTATTGTTTGCCTGCCCCCGCTATAAACTATCGAGCCAAACCATTAAATCCCCCTCGTTTTCATATTGTAGTAACTCTTCTATCTTTGAATCGTCAGTCAAGACCGATTGCATGTGCCTGATAAATCGATTTTGGATATGGCGCCTTCGGTTGAGGTCCAAATGCAGATAAATCTCGGTGGACTGGATACTGTCATGGCCCAGGTGGTTCTTAATATCCGTGATGGGATGGCCGCTGTAGAGCATGTTTACTGCACGACTGTGACGAAAGCTATGGACCGGATTGATGTTTTTGAGACGTTTGGGAGGAAGTGCCTTTTCGAGATACTTTTTGCAGATCCGGTAGATGCCATGACGGGTGAGCGCTTCCCCTCGCTGGTTGATAAAGAGGATGTCTTGATACGGTAATTGTGGGGGGATACGGTATTTCCTGATATAGAGCTGGAGAAGATGACAAGTTTTTGTCTCGATCTGTATAATCCGGAACCGATTCCCTTTTCCCAGGATCACCATTGTTTTGTTCTGGGAGTCAAAGTAGTCCAGATTCAACGTGGCCATTTCGGTGGCCCTGGCCCCGGAATCATAGAGTAGATGAAGGAGGGCATAATCCCTGAACCCCTCTTTTGTCTTTAGCTCAACAGCCTGGAAAACCTTCAGGATTTCATCCTGATAAAGAAAACCGATAAGCGGCTTCTGAGCCCGCTTTTGAGGGATATTAAGGATGGTATCTGCCACTTCCCGTTGTTCCGGGTATTTGAATCGAAGCATTTTGGCAAAGCTCTTGAGGGCTGCAAGCCGATGATTGCGGGTCTTGACCAGGTTTTTTCTCTCTTTTTGAAGGTCTTCGAGGAATGCAATGATTAAAACTGAAGAAAGATGTTCCACCCTGAGTGATTTTATTTTGATGCCGTAAAACCTTGCTGCAAAGGGGAGAAAAAGTCTGAAAGCATCCCGGTAAGCCTTAAGAGTATGCTCACTGCCCCCTTTGATATGGGGGAGATATTGATCGAAGAACTGACGGATGCAGGGGGATAGTTTCATTCCTTTTTTTCCTGCCAGAGAGAAAAATCCACCAGATTTTTGCGGCTCATGGCATCCGTTACCCTGAGATATACGCTGGTGTATTTATATTCACTGTGGCCCATATAAGCGGCCAGTATGGGAAGGGCGTGCTGAGGATCTCCTCCCCGTTCTCTGATTTTCAGCAGGGTATATACGGCAAAGCTGTGGCGCAGGCTATGAGGGGAGGGTTGAAGAAAGTTCACATTGCCGATTACTTGTTTGGGTTGCTCAAGGCCGGTATCTTTCAGTACTTTGTGGAACAATAGTCGGATCTGATGGTCCGCCAGAGGCTTTTGATCCGTACGCACCAGAAGAAAGGGACTGTCATCATGAGGGAAGATGGATCTACGAACAGAGAGGTAATTTTCTATCTCGGAAACAACCTCTTTTGGGATTGGAATCAGTCTGTCTTTACGGAATTTGGTCTTTTCAATGTAAAGGGTGCGGTCATCGCGGCGATAGTGGCACCGCCGTAATCTTAAAGGTTCTGATATCCTCATGCCGCATCGGGCCAAAAGAAAGACCGTGACATAAAAGGCCAGGTCTTTCAGGAAATGATATTTCGTTTTCCGTATCCTTTTGCAAACAGCCGCCAGTAATTGGTTGGTTTCATCGGGAGAAAAGATGAAGGGTACGATGGTATTTTTCTGAATGAGCGGAATATCCTGAAGCGGGTTTGTTTTGATGTGACCCTGTCGTATGAGGAATTGGAAGAAGTTGCGTACGGCCCATATATTGGCATTAACAGAGTTTTTTTCCAGTTTAATGTTGCTCCTCATGTCAAGGAAGAAGCCGGGTTGAAACGAGCGCCAGCCTGCATTTTTCTCCATCACGTATCGATCAAAAAGAAGAAGGTGATATCTTATGGTATCCACGGAGTATCCGAGGCTTTGGCGATAAATAAGGAACTCATTTAATTTTGGTGCCAGGAAGCTTTTAAAGGGTTTCATTGAACAGGACCTTTCTCATCCGTTCGGTATCTATGTAGAGATACCTCTGGGTAGATTGAATATTTTGGTGCCCCATCATTTCTTTGATCTCGTAAATGGACCGTCCCATTCCCAGCAGGTTCTGAGCGTAGGTATGTCTGAGCCAATAGGCTGTAGAAGAAAGACCGGCTTTTTCCATGGCTTTTTTCATGGTCCCGGCCACCCTCTCGGGCCGAAGGGGTGAACCGGAATGGGTCAAAAAAAGTATTCTGAGATCTGTTTTCGGCCTGGCCTTGAAAACATAGGCGGCAATGGCCCGGACAGTTTGTTTGGGCAAAGGCAGGATGGTCGGCTCTTTGGTCTTTCTTTCCTTGATGGTGAGTTCTCCCATGGTAAAGGAGATATGGTCGAGGGTGAGTCTGCTGATTTCAATGGGTCTAAGTCCCAGGCTATAGGCCAGGTGGATCAAGGCATACGTCCGGATATCCACGGAAGTCGCAAGTTTCAGGCTTGAAAAGAGTTTTTTCACCTCTTGGGGCCGCAAGAATTTGGGTGGCTTCTTATGGGCAAATAGGGGTGGACCTACCAGCAAGGGGGCGAGATCTTTCCCGATAACCTCTTTTTCATACAAATACTTCAAGAATCCCCGCAGAAGTGACCGGTAAATCCGGAGTGTTGCTTTGGCTACCTCAAACTTGCCCATAAATGCATCAAGGTGTTCTATTTTCAAAACGGCAAGGCTGAGGTGATAATTTTCAAGATAATCGTTAAGAAAAGCCAGCATCCTTTTTACGCGACTGATCTGGCTTCGAGAGATTTCCCGGGTATGTTCGAGATAGCGTAAGTATTGCTCGTAGATATCAGGCAACCCTTCGTTCATTTGAGCGCCTCCCGGATCTTTTTCATTTGTCCAAAGGTGATTTCTTCGCTTGTAGTGGATGTTACCGGCTGTGGCGGCAACGAAAGGACCTGATAGATGGGGTATTCGTATGCCAAAAGAGATTTGCTGACCAATAGGTCTCTGGCTTCGCCCAATGAGACCAGGCCGATCTTGAGCAGGCTGCAGATTTTGTCATCGTGATAGAAGCTGCTGCCATTTCTGTCGGAAACGGTCACCAGGAAAAAATAGAGCAGGATTTCCACGGCGGACAGCTCCCGAAGAAACCCGCCGGTGATAAAGGAATGGTCAATCCAGCTGAAAGATCCTTGAATCTTACGAACCCGTGAAGCATTGAGAATTCTTTTGTGGTACATGGTTGTCACCTCCTGCAGGGAATGGCGACATTTTCTCCCGTATGAAAGGTCTTGTCCAACTGAACTTGTATATCAAGACAGGGAAGCGTAGTTAAAATAAAAGTTATTTCAAGGGGTTTCACATCCAACTGGGCTTGTATATCAAGATTCGAGGATTCCCATAATTGGTTTGTGATCTCGGGGGTTTGTCCCTTTAACTGGGCTTGTATATCAAGACGGAGCTTTTTCCGCCTGTCACGTACCCTTTGAGCCTCCCGGTTCTTTTCCACGTATTCCGGATGGGTTTCCCGGTACTTTTTAAGGTATTCCGGTTTCTGTTCAAAGCAGTCTTTGACCCGAGGATAATCACGATGGTAGTCAGGGTTTCTTTGCCGCCACTTTCTGTTGTTATCTGACTTAAGGGCTGCTTTACAGGCAGGTTTTCCGCAGGTGATCTGGCGCTTACCAACTTTTGGGTGAGCGGTGAATTGGGTCTTGCAGTAGGGACAGTTTTTCATCTTGACCCTCCTTTGAAAAAGGAACCATACGAACCAAACAAATCAAAGGATCAAGATGAATGAAGACAAATTAAAAGGAAAGAACCATAGTTTTTCTACTTTTTCTCAATTACAGGAATTATATGGAAAGCATCCAACGCTGGATGGGAAAGGAAGCTCAAACGGGGAGACTATTATGAGGAAAACAACGAGGGAATAAAATGGAAGGAATCAAATCACACAACATAACCTAACCGACAACATAACGTGCATAAGTCCGGCATCACCTTCAAGCCAAAATATGTCAATTTTCAAGGT
>JAOZQV010000352.1 GCA_029932035.1 Deltaproteobacteria bacterium
CTGGTTAAGGCCTCCTTCAGGCTTGCCTCAGATGCCCGAACCTGGGCCTTGTATCCAATATACTTATAATATGCCTGAGGCACGTTCCGAAGAACGTCCTGAATCGCCTGGTTATGATTCCAGTTCGCAGCGGCAAGCGCCTGCCTGGCGCTTTCAACCGAGGCCTCGCGACCCCCAAAGTCCAACAGGAGATAACTGAGGCTGGCGCTCACCTGTCCAAATACACCGCGAGTCGATCCCCCGATACCGGTTCCACTCACATCACCGCTGATAGTGGGATAATAGTCCCCACGTGCAGCCCCCCACTGTGCAGCGGCAGACCTGGCCCGGTCCCACGCCTCCTGCGTGTCAGGGTTGATGCGAAGCGCCACATCCACAAGCTGGGCTAAGGTAAGCTTTTGACCGGAAGGCCGGATATCTTCGGAAATGCCCGGCAGTTTTTCAGCGGGAAGCGAATCCGGTTTTTCCTCCTTAGAAACCTCATAGGCCTTGCCCGGAGCAGTGGAAACGAATTTGTCAGGCTCCAACTCAGGAATGGCCTTTGTGCACCCCAAAAAAGCTATCGCCAACACTATGAATAAGCATAGGACCTTCATCCCCCCCCTGATCCGACGCTGTATCTCCATCCCGATCAATGCAAAGTCAATAACCATCAAACCTGAGCAAACAACTTGCCCATCCTTAGGTAGCATGCCAATATCCTTTTCCTGCTATTTAACAAGCATCACAGGGCACTGCGCTAAGATCCCGACCTTGTAACTGATGGTTCCCCAGCCCTGGGCCCTGTCCTCCACATCAATTCTGTGCGATTTCATCACAATCAAATCTATATCTTTTTCTCCTGTAAACCTGAGAATCTCATGGGCCCTGTTGCCATATATGACGTCTGGCTCTATCTTTACCTCACTCCCCTGGAATTGAGCGATCATGGCGCTCAGGTCACTGTAGGACCGCTTTTCTAAGGTTGTGTAGAAATCCTCAAACTCCTCGAAACTCGTATTGGCTATAATCTCTATGACATGCAGCAGTTTAATTGTTCCACCATCGAGAGAACAGAGCTTTACAGCAATATCGAGCGCATGACTATCGTCTTCCGAAAAATCAGTAGGAACCAGGATGTTCTTAAACATTTTCCACCTCCAATCGGTCAAGAGTAAGGAGTAGTGCATACTGCCTACTTTTTTCTTTTTTCGAGCTCTTCGTCCCGAAGGACCCTGCGCAACACCTTGCCCACAACAGAAACGGGCAGGCTGTCCCTGAATTCAATTTCACGGGGTCGCTTGTACCCGGCCAGCTTGGCCTTACAGAACTCCATAAATTCTTCTTCAGTGGCTTCCTCACCCGGCTTGAGCTGGACAAAGGCCTTGACCGCCTCCCCGGAACGGGGATCGGGCACTCCCACCACTGCCACCAGGGCCACCTTGGGATGGGCATAGAGTTCCTCTTCAATCTCCTTGGGATAGGCGTTGAAACCACCCACAATAATCAAATCCTTCTTCCGGTCAGTAATGATAATGAACCCATCCTCGTCAAAATGGCCGATATCGCCGGTCAGAAAATATCGTTTACCCTCGATCTCTCTAAACACCTCCTCATCGGCCCCGGGCTTGTTCCAGTACCCTAACATGATCTGTGGTCCGTACGCGGCGATCTCCCCATCCTCGCCCTGGGGCAATTCCTGAAGCCCTGTTTCCAGATCCACGATTTTGATGTCAGTATTCAGAAAAGGCATTCCGACCGATCCGATCTTGCGCTGGTCCAGGTTGGTCGGGTTCAGGGTGATAACGGGCGAGGTTTCGGTAAGACCGTAACCCTCGAAAATGACAGCCCCGGTCTTCTCCTCAAATTGTTTAATGACCTCAACCGGCAGGGGGGCCGCGCCAGATCCGCATCCGACAATCGATGAGAGGTCAAACTTGTCGATCAATGGATGATTGACAAAGGCAGAATAGATGGTCGGCACTGCCACCACAACGGTCACCTTATACTTTTCAACTGCCTCAAGGACCCCTGTGAAGGGCGGATCTCCGGCCCTGGGATCCGGTATACAGACCAGCCGGGATGCGTTGATGCAGCTTGTCAACATGCATAGGGTAAGACCAAAGCTGTGGTACCAGGGTAAAACACCGAGATAGGTATGGGCGCCTCCCTTTTCAACTTTCTGAGGCTTCTCTCCCACACCAAGGGGGACACGGGCAAATTGTTCAGTGCTCATAACATTGGAAAGCAGATTAGCGTGGCTCAACCTGGCGCCCTTTGGAACACCTGTGGTACCGCCGGTATAAAGAATCAGGGCCTCATCTTGAACCGCATCAACATCGAGTTCAGGAGGCTCTGGGCGGGCCGCCCTGACAATATCATCAAACATCAGGTGGCCGGGCTCATGGCTGTCGGCCTTGGGGATTTTTCCGAATAAGGAACCTAAGAGGCCCTTGAGCCATGGGAGGTATGACTTTACGTTGCAGATGACCACAGTTTCCACATCAGAACCTACTATTGCCTTCACTGCCGTGCCATAAAATTCGGGATGATCCATAGCAAAAACCGCCTTGGCCCCGCAGTCTTTGAGTTGAAAGTTCAATTCTGACGCCTGATAAAGGGGATTGCAGGTTACGCAAACACCCCCTGCCTTGAGGATACCGAAGAAAATCTCAGGGTAGTGGGGAAGGTTGGGGAGAAAGATTCCAATGGGGTCCCCGGGTTTAATGCCCCGCGAAACGAGGAAATTGGCCACACGGTCGGCAGTATCCTTCACCTCGGCGAACGTGCGTGTGAAGTCGTTGAAAATGGTATAGGTCTTGTCCGGGTAGTCACGCGCGGCATCATCCAGGATGGAAAACAGCGGCTTATCATATCCTTCAATTTCATAAGGGACTCCCTCTGGCCATCTGGATCCGTGCCATAATTTTTTCGACATATCACTCTCCTCGTCTCTAAGGTTGGTCAATAGGTTATGATATAAACAAGGCATCACCAAATTCCTGAAACCTCATATAGCACAGAAACTGCGACTCATCAAAGCTAAAATTATCGACAGGTTCCATGGTTTCCGGATTGGAAAAGCCCCCCATCAAGGGCACTACCACAAAAATACGTTCCCAAACTGGAGTTTGGGAACCAGAGACAAAAATATCAAGGGGGAGTTGACTGAAAAGACACACCATGAGAAGATCAGGTTCAAGGGGGTGTAAATCCCGGTTACGTCAGGATGAAACAGCCCTTCTTAAGATTTTCACAAAACAGGGAGGAAACAAAAAATGGCTTTTCGGGCCCATCTAAAGGTCTGTTTTGGTGACATCGACAATGCGGGCATTGTTTATTACCCTCGTTTTCTTCATTACTTCCATGTGGCCTTAGAAGATTTCTTCAGCGATGAACTTGGGATCGAATATGCAACAGTCCTCCGGAAGTACAGATTGGCCTTCCCCACTGTACATTTAGAGAGCGATTTTCGCCGGCCCCTGCGTTTTGGGGACCATATTGAGGTCGAAGTCAAGGTGATCGACATCGGCCGCACTTCCATCACCTGGGGGTACACTGCGTACAGGAGAGGGGAAGAACAGGTGGTGGTAGCGGGACACAACATAACTGTCAGCATGAACATGGATACCTTCACAAAGATGGAGATCCCTGACTGGTTACGAACCGCGCTTGAGGATTACCAGACCCGGAGTACAACAGATCCAGAGGTTCAAAAAATATGAAAACAGCATCCGTAATCTTAGCCGCCGGAAGGGGCAGCCGCATGAAAAGGTACAGCGGCAACAAAACGCTTCTGCCACTGATTCCCGAGAGATCTTTTTATAAGGGAAGTCGCCCTATTCTTCTCCACATCTTGGCAAACCTCCCACCAGGCCCAAAGGCCGTGGTCGTCAACCACAAAAAGGATGATGTGATAAAGACCACCCGTGACCTCGATCTCCATTACCATAAACAGCCCGAACTGAACGGCACCGGAGGGGCCTTGCTTGCCGCCCTCACCTTTTTAGAAACCGAGGACTATGATCGGCTGATTATCACCATGGGCGACGTGCCCTTTGTCAAG
>JAOZQV010000353.1 GCA_029932035.1 Deltaproteobacteria bacterium
ATAAAGGGGAAAAGCCCCCTTTCTGTGGATATCACCAGGGATGAGGTTGCCGCTGCAGCGGGCAGCAATCTTGGCAATGTTCAGGATATAGGCCACGAGGGAAAGGCCTTAGACATGATGATATCAGGGGCCATTCGCTGTGCTGGAGAGCTTTCTGAAAAGGGGCAAATTGAGGGTCTCATAGGGCTTGGAGGCTCAATGGGGACAAATCTCGGTACAGCCGTCATGCGCACATTTCCCATCGGGTTTCCCAAGGTGATGATCTCCACTATGGCCTCCCGGAACACCCGTCCCTTTGTCGGGACTAAGGACATCTTGATGCTCCATTCAGTATGTGATCTCTCCGGGCTCAACAGAATAACGAGAAAGGTGCTCAGAGAGGGCGCTTTGGCACTATCGGGAATGGTAAAGGGGAATAAGATCACTTCATCCGATGAGCCACCTCTTGCAGTGATCTCAACCCTCGGTACAACCGAGTCCTGCCTTATAAGTCTTAGACAAGCACTTGAGGCAAGGGGCATGGAGGTCGTAACCTTCCATACTGTCGGTTCGGGTGGTGAGGCCATGGATGAGCTGATCCGTGAAGAAGATGTAGAGCTTGTTGTGGATCTTTCTCTCCATGAGCTGGTGGATCACCTTTTCGAGGGAGATTATGATGCCGGCCCACGGCGGGGCGCTGCCGCGCTTGAGAAGGGTATCCCCACTGTACTGGCGCCGGGGAATACGGATTTTTTGGTGACAGGTGCGCTCGCTTTGGCAAAGGAGCGCTTTCCCGGGCGTCGGGCGCACGCGCACAACTCCGTCATTACCGCAGTTGGGATTAACCCTGAGGAGATGAAAACAGTTGCCGGGCTCTTGTCTGATATGTGCAGCAGGGCTGAGGGTCCTGTTGGCATGGTTGTACCCCTGGGTGGATTTTCGGCCTTTGACTCGCCCCTGGGACCAATGGAGGCCCCGGAGGTAAGACAGGCCTTTGCTGAGGCCTTTAAGGCAGAC
Source organism: Deltaproteobacteria bacterium (assembly GCA_029932035.1). GTDB lineage: Bacteria > Desulfobacterota > DSM-4660 > Desulfatiglandales > Desulfatiglandaceae > Desulfacyla. The sequence continues at coordinate 997 of JAOZQV010000353.1, forward strand.
TTGCCTCAGGGGGTCCGGTACATGGAATCGAATCACCACATAAATGACCCTGAATTTGCCATAAAGATACTGGATTGCATAGACCGCCTGCGAGAAACAGCCGGAACTTAATTGGAAACAACCCTGAATCCGTTAACGATTATAAATAATGGAAAATTCATTTGAGCTAATTGGATATTTTCCTGGCGTCATAGGTCAAATCACAGCTCTCCACGCCGTGTACTACAAAGAGCATTGGGGGCTGGACCAATCTTTCGAGGCCGAGGTCGGCAGGGAACTTTCCGATTTCATCAGCCATTTTGATGAGAAGAGGGACGGGTTATGGTGTGCAATCTCTGGAGAGGAGTTGGCCGGAGCCATTGCCATTATCGGGGACCGGGACCATCCGGATGATGCAAGGTTAAGGTGGTATATTGTTGATCCCGAATGCCAGGGCCGGGGTATCGGTAGGATACTCATTGCTAAGGCAATTGATTTCAGTAGAAAAACAGGATACAAACGGATATACCTTTGGACCTTCCAGGGCTTGGATCAGGCCCAATCGATTTATGAGCAAAACGGTTTCAGCATCGCCGACGAGCGTAAAGTGGAACAGTGGGGTAATATAATCAGAGAGCAGCAGTTTGAATTAGTCTTAAATCCTGATTGATCAGAGGAGGAATGAATGGAAATTATAGAAAAAGCCTTAAAAGAAGGACGGACAACGCTTTCAGAGTACGAGTCCAAACAGGTCCTGGCTTTTTATGGGATACCGGTCACGAAGGAGTTGATAGTTAATTATGTCCCGGATCTCATCAACGCTACTAAGGAAATCGGTTACCCCCTTGTATTGAAAGGGTGTTCATCAAATATAGCCCACAAGACGGAAAAGGGCCTGATTAAAGTAGATATCAGGAATGAAGAGGAAGCTAAGGCGGCCTTTGAAGAGATCGCTGCTAACATTGGGACAGAAGATGCGGTTCTCGTCCAGGAGATGGTGAAGGGCCAGAGGGAACTTGTCATAGGCCTCACACGCGATCCGCAGTTCGGTCCGTGTGTCATGTTCGGGCTTGGCGGAATATTTACCGAGATACTGAAGGACATATCATTCCGTGTGGCCCCCTTGGAAAAAAGAGATGCCTTAGAAATGATGCAGGACATCAAAGGGCACAAAATCTTAGAGGCCGTGCGTGGTATGGAGGCTGCTGACCTGAATACCTTTTCCGATATCCTGATTAAGGTGGGCCGGATCGGCCTTGAGAATGAGCATGTCAAGGAGATCGACATCAATCCGGTCATCATTTCAGGGAACCAGCCCGTAGCAGTGGATGCCTTAGTGGTTTTGGATAAGAAATCAGACTGAGGAAATGTCATGACATACCGTGATCTGATCGTTGAGAAGAATGGGCCTTTGGCAAAGGTCATATTGAACCCTCCGGAATCATTAAATACCCTTAGTTTGCGTCTGCTCAGGGAGCTGAAGGAGGTGGCCTGGGAAATCCAAAAGGATTCCGAGATTCGCGTGGTTATCCTGACCGGGGCTCGGGAGGTCTTCAGCGCCGGTCTCAATCTCAAGGACCCCGAAATTGAGAAAATCATGACTGGGGGCCTGGCCGAACGACGGGAGAGAGTCATCCTGGGACCGGAGGCCTGCCAGGCCTGGGAAGACCTCCGTCCGGTGACAATCGTAGCTATCGAAGGATTCTGTATCGGGGGCGGGGTCTCTCTTGTGATCTCCTGCGATTTTCGGATTATGGGAAAATCCGCCTACATGCGCATCCCCGAGATTGAGCTGGGATTAAACTACAGCTGGGGCTCCATTCCCCGGCTACTTCATCTCATCGGGCCTGCAAAGACCAAGGAGATGATCCTGCTGACTGAAAAGGTGGCAGCGGAAAAATGTCTGAGATGGGGACTTGCCGAAGAGGTGGTCCCGGATGGAACAACCCTTGAGGCCGCTGGGGCCATGGCGGAGAAGATTCTTAAGAAACCACCACTACCCGTGGAGATGACAAAGCGGGCCGTGACAAACATCAGCACCGCTCTGGACCGTACAGGGATCTATATGGACGGAGATCAGTTTCTCCTGACGACTTACTCCGAAGACCAGGCAGAGGGAAAGAGCGCCTTTCTGGAAAAGAGATCACCGCGGTTTAAAGGATCCTGAACATGCCTTTCAGATTCGCTTCCAATAAATCCACAACAATTAGCTTGAAATGAATAAGAAACCAGAGTTTGAATCATTCGATCAGATGGCGGACACTACGGCTTCGGCCCTGGCCAAGGCGGCCGCGAGTTCCGCATTCCACCTGTTTCAAGACAGACAATTTCGGCGACTGGCAGACTTGGAGCAGTTGAGCCAGACGGAAGAGGACAGGATTTTCAATGAATTAATGGTTGCTTGCATTGTACTGATCATGCTTGCCCTTGAGGCGCCCGATCTCCGGATTCCCAGAGAATTCCGCGATTATTGCGCTGCCCTGAACAAAAAAATCCCCAAGGCACATGTGGATGAATTGAGACACCTCGGTGTCGAGAAAAAGCATCTTAAGACCTGGAAAAAGCTTATCAACATGCGATACGAGGAATATGCAAGGGACAGACATGACGTTCGCGCGGCTGCAATGCAGATTGAGTCATCGGAAAAAGGCTTAGACATAGATGGCCTTTCCAAAATCCAAATGATAGTACCGGTCCAGGCCGTTGCCATTGGCTGCCACCACCATATCTGTCGCGGCCGCACCGAAGGTCGGGATGAGCTGTTCAAACTGACGTTGAGTTCACTGTCCAAGTTCTATGTGGAGATCAGGGTTCGGTTTGAAGGAGGCGAGATCACTCCCCTGACGCGGGCGCGGGTAGCATTGAAGAAAATTCTCCACCGCAAGGGTTCAAGAAAGTGATACTACCGGTCCCAAGAGAGAAGTTCTGAACAAACATCCGTTTTCTGATTTTTAAAAGCGAATAGCCCCCCTGATTCGGCAGGCGATTCTGGATATCATCATCGATATTATCAATCAGCGAGATGAAGATTTCATCCTTAGGCGGAGATGACATTGGGCAAAAAA
>JAOZQV010000354.1 GCA_029932035.1 Deltaproteobacteria bacterium
GAAAGAACAGCTTCCGGCTGAACCCCCACAAAGCGCTCTATCTCTTTGCTGTCTTTGAAGATAATCAGGGTAGGAATGCTCCTGATCCCTAATTGCATTGCCACCTCCTGATTCTCATCAACGTTCATTGCAGCGACTGAAGCTTTTTCCTGGAACTGATCGGCAAGTTTTTCAAGAATTGGCTCCTGAGTGCGACATGGCGCGCACCAGGGCGCGTTGAAATCCGTAAGCGTAACCCCATCTTTAATCGCATTTGTAAATTCATCACCTGATTGCATTTCTTTTATTTCCATTCCGTTGGCCTCCTTTTGACCGATAAATTGTTTTTGTTCCCTAACTGTCCTGTGGGGATGACCTGTCCTAATTTCATACTCAATTATCATGCCAGCTATTGCACTTCTGGCATTTCAGCCAGAACAGCATGTGATGGCAAAGGCGTAACCCATTGCAATAGCGGATTAAATTTAACCTCCAAAAAATATGAGTTGCTCCCAACTGGGAAAAATAATGGGAGGCTTGACAAGAAAGGTGGCGTTACTTACAATGAACGGTAACGTTATATAGCGTTATGGTAACGGTAAAGCCATTAGGTCCTGGGAAACGATCAAACCGATAAGAAAACGGCCTGAAGGGAAAATCCCTGCGATGAAAGATAAAACCCGGAACATATTAGATTCGAACTTTGCGAGTTTGATGTTGGAATCAATGGCTGACGGTGTCTTTACCCTTGATGAAAAAGGGAGGATAACATCATGGAATCCATCAATGGAGCGTATCACCGGGTACACAGCCAAAGAGGCCATGGGCCAGGGCTGTATGCTGATGAGTTTCAGCCGCTGCTTTTCCAGGAGCTGCCCTATAAGTATTGAAGAATGCGGCATTTACACACATGGATCCCTTGATTTCAACGAGTGCTTTATACGTCATAAAGAGGGTCATGACATACCTGTTGTAAAAAGCGCCAGGCTGGTAAGAGATGAAGTGGGTTCCGTAAAGGGCGTCGTGGAGACTGTCACTGACCTTACGGAACTTGAAAAGGCGCGGCGTAAGGCAGAGCAAGCCAACCGCCGTCTGCGTGAAATCCACAGGTTTGATAATCTCATTGGTAAGAGCCACGCCATGGCCCAGGTGTTTTCAGCCATTCGAGCGGCCGCTTCAAGCGAGGCGACCATCCTCTTGCAGGGTGAAACCGGCACAGGGAAGGAGTTGGTTGCAGGCGCCATACATTATAACGGCGACCGATCCGATATGCCTTTTGTGCCTGTTAGCTGCAGCGCGCTTTCAGAATCACTGTTAGAGAGTGAACTGTTCGGCCATGTAAGGGGCGCCTTTACAGGCGCTATTCGCGATCGTGCCGGTCGCTTTGAGGAAGCAAATGGGGGGACCGTATTCTTGGATGAGATTGGCGAAATCAGCCCCTACATTCAGGTCAAGCTCCTCCGGGTGCTCCAGGAGCGGGAAATCGAGCGGGTTGGTGAGTCGAAGAAACGGAAGATCGATATCAGGATCATCGCCGCGACAAACAAGGAACTTTACGGTCTCGTTAATAGCGGCAAATTCCGTGAAGACCTCTACTACCGCCTTAAAGTATTTCCCATCAATATCCCTCCACTGAGAAAGAAGAAAGAGGATATGCCACTCCTGATAAGCCATTTCATCAATCTCCAGAACAAAAAAACCGGCAAACATATTACAGGCGTTACCCAGTCTGCAATGAGGATTCTCATGGATTACACATGGCCCGGGAACGTGCGTGAGTTAGAGAATTCAATTGAGCATGCCTTTGTCCTTTGTAATGCTGGGAACATCGATACCTTTGATCTCCCCGTTGAAATAAGGCAATTCGAGTATCAACCGGCTGCCATGAAGGCAAACCCTTTGAAACCGGACCTCACCTCTTCAGGGAAAAAGCTTACCCGTGAAATCCTGCTTGAGACCCTTCATCGATCTGACTGGAACAAGGCCGAGGTCGGCAGACGTGTCGGCCTGAGTAGAACCGCCATATGGAAGTATATGAAAAAGTGGGATATCCCGCTTGAACGACCGGCGTAATTTCAGCCGTAGACATAGGCATTGTGAAGGAGATCATGATGAATCCATACACGGACAGGCTTTTGGGTTATGTTTGTCTCAGTTTCTTTCTTGCCTTAGTTGCCGGGCCTTATACCGCACAAAAAATGGTCTCGAAGACTGAGCAGGTTGTTTATCTCTCTGCAGTGGCATTGAGCAGATCAGCACAAGGGCCTGCCTGTCTAAAAGGCGTCATAAATGTCAGTGAAAAGGATCTGAGGCCCTTTCCCAAGATAAGAAAGGCCGTGACATACCTGAGCAGTTCTCCAATAGAGGCCAGCCAGGTGAGCCTTTACGGCGGGAATCTTGAGGCCTTTATCAAACGGTCCCTCGGCCAGTCTCAAAGAGAGTTTTGTTTTGAATATAGAGGGAGGACCTTTAAGCTGATCTGGCTGATCATCCGTGACATGGGAACGTTGTATCTGATCGGACTCGATGACCCTCCTTCTGTTCCCTCCCTCGCCAAATCAAGTCTTTCAAAATACCCTAAGATGGCTGTCTATATAAAGAATCTGGAGAGGACGGCACAGTCGATACGAGACATCAACCCGAAAGCCGAAATAGAGACAACCGATCCCCCATCCGGTGAAAGTATGAAGACCCTGGATGACGCAATGAGGCGCTTTGAACAAATGCAGCGTCAGGCTGAGAGGCAGCGGATGGTCCCTCTGGCCGACAAGTGGGGCCCCTTCTATAGGATGGAACGTACACAAATGGACTGGGATAAATGGGTCAGTCTGAATAGGGCCTTGGGCACGAGTCAGGGAAAGACCGTTTTCCGAATAGGAGATTATCTGATCATTGGTTCTTCAGAGGAGCTTACCGAACGTGTTCCCGTGAATATTGAATGGTTTAGAATCGGCAGATACCTCTTTGCAACGGTCTTCCTGTTTTCAGGACTCTTTGCCATGAGAGGTATCTATAGAAAACGTCCGGGGATAAACCTCAATCCTGGCTGGGCTGCTATTATTGGGGATGGTATCTTCATTCTATTCGTTGGTTTTGGCGCCTATTGTTTGATCGAATACGGGATGAGTAAATGTTTTGAAATGACTTCTTTCTTAGATGATGAGGTCGTGCAAGGAATATGTTCCATCGCTTACCTGCCTGTAACTGCCTTTTGCGCCCTTTTTGCCGCCAACCAGTTCAGTCAGAGTGTCGAGGTGACAAGCGAAAGTCTCAAACTCCACTATCCCGGAGGATCAAAGGTGTTAACCTGGCAGGATATCCAGGGATTTGATTTGAAGGAGAGCTATACGGTTGTGGGTCGCGGGGGGGTAATGCTGCCCCGGAAGCTTCAGACCAAACTAATCATCCAAACCAATGATGGCATCACAAGCCTTGTTGAGCCAGGATTCAAGGAGACCAAGTGGAAGCTGATCAGCACAATCAAAGACAAGGCGCCCGAACGGCTTCATTCTGATCTGGAGAAGGTGAACGAGGAGTGGTAGAATTGTTCTTGATTTAAATGTGGGTTATGTGCAAAACAAAAGGTGGTTATCGGTCCAAACACCCAAGATATTAAACGGGGGCTCAAAAACATGCGTCAAATTACCACCCCCAGAGGTGGCTTGTTTTTGTTGGTCCTATAAGGTACCCTGTTACAGGTTTATTTGAAAAGAGACATTTGTTTCTTCTCTATCTCTTTTTCCTTTTTTTCCTGGTACTTGACGTATTCTCTAATCTGTTTCTCGTTCAACCCAACGGTACTCACGCAATAACCTCGGCTCCACAGATGCCGACCCCAATATCGCTTTCCAAGTAGCTCGTATCGTTGAAATAGCCTTAATGCCAATTTCCCTTTCAGAAACCCCATTATCGACGAAACAGAATACTTAGGCGGAATTGATATCACAAGATGAATGTGATCTTCTTGAATATTCAGCTCCAAAACCTCAACTAAGTCCTTCTGCCGACACAGAATATACACCTGGCTCTTCGTATATTCCTTTATCTCATCTTTGAA
>JAOZQV010000355.1:0-2008 GCA_029932035.1 Deltaproteobacteria bacterium
GAGCGATATTAGACGCATCAAATCGCAAATAATCACTATCGTCAATTGTCTCAAAACGACGCATCGGAGCAACCTTGCTGGTGTCGTGGAAATGGTAAATTTTCCAGGAAGAGATAGCGTCAAAAACATAGGGGGCAACGCTGAGGCCTCCGGCAGCGCCTCTTCTATCCTTATCTCTAAGCAATTCCGGTGTTGTGTGGCCACTTCCCAATTCCCACCAACCGGTGGTGCCGCCTTCATAGAACCTTGCCTCATCATTGATAATAAATGTTTCATCTGTTGTGGGGGCAAGCTTAAATCGGTAGCCATTTGGCCCGAATCTTGTTTCAATCTCGATCTGTTGGGTTATTTTTGGGCCATTAAAAAGAAAATCATCACTGCCACCGCCATCGGCGATATAAGCCTTCAAATTTGAGCTGGTAAGCCCTGGCAAGGGTAATTCCATCATGGCCCGTAACATACGAAAAAAATCGATAAAGTTGCTCTTTCCAGCGCCGTTTCCGCCAATGAGAACGTTCAAGTTTGTAAGTTTAAAATCTTCAAGCGCTCGAATCGACTTGAAGCCTTTGATCGTTAGACTATCTAATACTTGTGCCATATCTATCCGCTCTCCAGAAACTTACTTTCTCAAAAGCATCCTGCTTTCCCAGCAGAGTTATTTGCAATCGTTCCCTATTTCGCACGAACCACGGTCTTAATCAAGCTTACAACGAATCAGTTCCCCCTACTCATGGCAAAAGGGCAACATGAGCCGCTCTCCTCTTGCCTTCGCAGAAATAGAGGGCCTTGAATTTATCCATCTGTTTGAGCTTATCTATCAAGATCCTTTCCTGCTGCGAACTGGCAACATTTCTTACCAAAACCTTGGCGTCGGTTTCGGTCAACCGGAGCACAAGATAGTTCGCAATTGCAGAAAACAACGAGACGTTGAAATCCTTTGCTTCCTGAGAGGCGAGGATTAGTGATATGCCATATTTTCGACATTCCTTCGCCATGGTGGGAATGAGCTTCAAGCCAGCTGCGCGATGTGCCTCATCAAAAATCACGGCGTGCGTAATGCGGTCTTTGATTCCTCTTCTGAACATATCCTTGTAAAGACCATATAAAACAAGAGAAGCAAAGGCCTTTTGGAGGTTATCATTCTGCGTCGTGTGGATCCGTATGACTATCGGCACACGACTCTCCCAAAGGCTCTCTTGGTTTTCAGCATGGTCGAAAAAACCGTAGTCATCTAATTCCTCAAGCCGAGCGAGCAACGTCCGCAATCCTCGATCCGGTTTCGGTTCGGCCTTCAGTATTTCAACGAACCGTTTGAACTCCGGTTCCCTCAACTCCGTCAAATCCTTAACTGAACTGTCCCAGCCTGCCTCAACGAAGCTTTCCTTAACAGCCCGGCGAATGCGCTCGCCCTGGATGTCTCCTAACTCAGGAAAAATAGCGACAAAGATGTCTCGCAACGCACCGGCCACATCGAGGTATGCCAATTTGTTTTTCCGGTCAATAATCTGAAGTGGATTGAATCCCAAACCACGAAAATCAATAAAGCGAACGGAGTTCGGGAGGTCGTTTATCTTTTCATCAATGTCTTGGTGGTAAGAAAAAAGAATTGGCCGAATTTCTGCCTCCAACATTTGCTTGCACAGATTGAGCAAACAGGTTGTCTTGCCCATCCCCGGAAGACCTGCCACCAAAAGATGAGGATTCCCCTTCAACTTGAGCGACCATCTCACCTCAGCACCCGTGAGCACATCGGTTCCAAAGCATACCGTAGGGGTAATTTCGCCAACAGTTTTGGAAATATTTTCGCGGGAAATCGTTCCTCTTTGAGCGCGGCTATCACTCAATCCATTTAAAAGCTCGGAGTCCGCCAAGGTTCCAGGCGCTTTGTACTCATTTTTATGTTGGTTTGTTTGCTGATCGGGTAGTGCATCAACAAGTTCGTAATTAGCATTTTCGGATTCACGGTAGAAGCTTACATCCGGTAAAAGATTCGGGCCAAAAAGAAAAA
>JAOZQV010000355.1:2018-4034 GCA_029932035.1 Deltaproteobacteria bacterium
GTTCCCTCGGAGAGATCCGAAGAGGATTGGCTCCCGCATATTCCGGACAAAAAACCCACCCCCGATCTGCCTTGCTGTTTTCAGCAAAAGCATAGTCACCGCCTTTCTCAATCATGCGGTCTATTTCAAAAACGAGAACTTCATACTGATCTTTTGGAAGATAATGTCTGCGCGCTTTGTCAACGTAAAACCGCAAAACGCGAGCAAGCTTGGCGCGACGGATTGCCCGAAACGATGAGCAAGTAGCTTCATGTGAATACCATGTTTCCCATCGGCTTCGAAGAGATTCTGTTTGCTCTTGTATCCGAAGGAGTTCCGCGGGATTACGCGCTGTACGCAGGTGGCGACGGTACTTCACCTCTATGAATTGAAAAAGAAGCCCTTTTCTGGTCGCAACGGACACATAGATGAGATCGGGGCGCACAGCTTTTCCATCCCCATCCTTGCTCAGGGTCTTTACAGGCGGGAGGAGATCTTGGACATCATCAACGGGGATAAAAAAGCCGTTTTTAAGGGAAACCCAGCAGTCGTTGTTGTCCATTGAGTTCCAGCAATTGGCATGGCTGAGGGCAAGCGCAATGAGTTCAGATGTCGGCGCCTTCTGACCGGTAAGGCGGATTGCCAAACGACCGCTGAGTGATTTGAGATGTTCCAGCAGAAACTGAGTGTTTCGAAGGCTGCGGCTCAGCCCCATTTGATCAAGAGAACGATCCACAAGCCTTCTTATTTCATCCAAATTGCTCGTTGATGTGATTAACTGTAAACAGCCAAGGTCTTCGCGCTCCGGTACGCAGTCAATCACGTAGGCATCGTAAACATCCTTGCTAGACATAGGTGAATCGAAGTACTCGATGCCTGCATTCCGATCCAAGGTAATAACCCAGTCGCACAAGCCGTGAAGGGTGTTGAGGTGTTGGGCTTTATCGGAAGAAATTTCTGTGCGAAGCGTTGGAAAATCGGCCTGTGCATCCAAATTGCGAACTACGCATTTCAGGATGCCTTGTTGCAACCGTGACAACCGATCGGTATGCATTCCGTCTGAGGGGTGCTTTTCGCCATCGGATGTTGAGGGAATAGAGCTATACCATCGCGGGGAGGGTACAGTCGAGTATTCTCTTTCGAAAAAGGAGAGCAAACCATAGGTGTAAAAAGGCCTTGTTCTTATTGCCATCTTCCTGCTTTCAGGAATGACTTTGGATTCGAATGTATCGAAAGCGATGGCAAGATGCGCAGGGGTCTTGGGGTCTTGTTCCCGCTTGCGCGCCCATCGCAGTTTGGGGAGAGCTACACCTCCCGGCAGGCTCAAAGATTCCAACATCCAATAGTCATCAATAGAAAGCAATCCGGCGCCGCTACGGCGTTTTTCCCTCGCCTCCGCTATGAACCGTCCTGCAATACCCCTTTGTTCTTTGGAGGGATAGAGTTCCAGCACAAAAGCCGGTGCCCCCTGTTGCCCGCCTGCCTCAAGTTCTTCCTCTTCAGTAGGGTTCGAATAGCGTCGCTGAACATGACCAAGTGAACTAGCCACAGTCAGACCATCCCCCGGTCTCAAGGCGTGGACATGAAGCAATTTCGATGCGGTATGGCACTCCAGATACTTGGAGATCTCTTTCCCCAGAATTTGTGCACTCTTTTTCCCCACGGTCGGCGTCGAATCTGCTGTTTCGCTTTCCCCCAAGGCCCTAGCAAGAAGTGCAATCGCGGCTTTTGGTTCTTTGTCCGAATCCAGAACCATCCCAACTGCATGGAAGCCCAAAGTGTCGGCAAACACGAATGAACTACGATCGTTAAGTCCCGGCAGCATTGCCGGAAACATGGCGCCATCGAGGATAATTTTCATAACAAGTTTTTGCACAGTTTTCGCATAAAGCGCCTATCTATAGATTTTTTCTTGGGAAAAAATGGTTGCGGATTTTCCAGTTTTGTACCTGGATGACATTAAATTACCGTGATCATCCATTCGCTATTGATCTCCAGCAGGATCGGTATTGTTTTATTTAATCCGTTGCAGGCCTT
>JAOZQV010000356.1 GCA_029932035.1 Deltaproteobacteria bacterium
ATGCGACACTATAATCGGTCAACTTGTTCTGGTTGATCTCAAAGCGCACTTTTTCAGGATATGGATATCCCTCGGGTTTGTCGTTCATGGCCACCGCCCAACTGTAAATATCGGGGGCTTCCGCTGATAAGCCTTCAACCAGATCCGTGGTAAAGGTCGCGATACCGCACTGGCGGGGCAAATAGTTACCGATTACGGCAACCGAGTCGATACCCTCATAATACTTAATAACAGATGTCATAACCGCTACCTTTTTGTTTTACCCTTATTTCTCATTTTCCCAAATCGGTTTCATTCTATCTTTTTTTTGCTTCCGTTTATCCTTTTTTGTTTGCTTGGCTTTTTTCTGTTCTTCGCGTCGGCCTTTATCTTTTTTCCCCCTGTCGCCCATTTAATCTCCTTTTTACTGTTAAAGGTAACCCACATATGAGTTGCCTTTAACAGTTAACTCATTTTTTCATAAGAAGTTCAAGCCCATCGGCGCATGCTCGGCTCACAGCATAGTCAGCCTTTTCCTGCCCGGGCATTTTATCCCAGCCACCCTTTTCGATGAATTCAGCTCTCTTCCATGAATCGATTTTCTCTAATTCCTTAAGTTTCTCCTCATGGTTCGGTTGCTTCACAAATTGGGCGACGCAGATCGCCGCCTGACTCGCCAAGACTGCTTCTTCGGTCATGGTTTTGGTCGTGCCGGAGGTTGTCCAACCCCCAAACGAAAAACCGATGATCATTGCGATGACTGCCCCGACAACAAGACCCCAAACTCCATACTTAACTCTTACTTCAGCTTCCGGTTTCATTGATAATACCTCCTTGAATTATGTTGTGATATTTTTGCCTACGATGACCTTGCAACCACTTAGGTTGGATGCGGTCATCCGTTTCGGCCGGCACCTGACCGTTTTTCCCATATGAAGATCATTTCCACGATATTTCTTTCTCACTGAGCAATGTTCAATTTGCAGATTTTGCGGAAGTGATGGCCATAGATCGCAATCGTAACAGCCAGCGGGAGCATTTTGGGTCGGCGAAAAAGCGTCCAGGACAAGATCTTCCAATATTGAAATCGCTCCTTGCCGAAAATACCCAGGCGGATGCTTGAACGTAAGACTGCCAGCAGACGTTGAAAATCCAGGGGAGTCCTGCTGACCTTTGGTCTCTTATATTCCCGGAGGAAGGTCATCGCTCGTTTATAGTAATGCTCGGGTGAGTAAATGTGCTGCATTAAGTTTGCGTATCCTTCGCGCAATACATCAAGCCCCATTCTTGGGAGGATGTTGGTTGTGCCATCTGCGTTATCTCCAGAGACAAAGTCGATCAGGCGGCCCTCTTCTCTCATTCGTTCGTAAAGCCTCGTGCCGGCAGGAGCGTTTAGAACGCCGACCATGGCCGTCACAATACCGCTCTTTTGGATAAACTCAATCTGCCGCTGAAAGATGGAAGGCGTGTCGTTATCAAATCCGACGATGAACCCTCCTGTCACTTGCAGTCCGGACCGCTGTATTAGCTTTACACTCTCCAGCAGGTTACGGTTCTTGTTCTGTTGTTTGTTACATTCAGCCAGGCTTTCTTCATCGGGCGTTTCGATACCGATGAAGACCGTATCAAAACCCGCCTTGACCATTATCTCCATCAGCGGCTCGTCATCGGCCAGATTGACCGAGGCCTCCGTGTTAAAAGGTATTTCCTTCCTGCCTTTCTGCCATTCAATGAGTGCCGGCAGAAGATGGTTCTTCAGGTAGCCTTTGTTGCCGATAAAATTGTCATCCACAAAAAAGATCTGTCCACGCCACCCTTGATCGTAAAGTCCATCCAGTTCGGCAATAATCTGCTCGGCTCTTTTCATGCGTGGCCGATGCCCCAATAATGCGGTTACGTTACAGAACTCACAGTTGAATGGACAACCGCGCGAAAACTGGATGCTCATCGAGGCATAGTGTTTCATATCCATCAACTCCCACAGAGGAGCAGGTGTTCTATGAATGTTGCAAAACTCGGGTGTTTCGTAGATGTGCTTAGCGCACCCGTTCTCCAGATCCGCCAGAAAGGGGGGAAGGGTCAGTTCGGCCTCGTTCAGTATAAAATGGTCCACATCCTCAAATTGACCGTATTCGCTGGTGAATAGCGGCCCGCCGGCTATAACCTTGAGATTCGCCTCCTTACACCAGGCGATGATCTCACGTGCTGAGTCTCTTTGCACAACCATGCCGCTGATAAAGGCGTAATCAGCCCACGCCAGGTCTTTTTTAGTGAGCTTTTCCACGTTCACATCAACCAACTTCTTCGACCATTCGTTGGGCAGCATTGCCCCTATTGTCAGAAGGCCCAGCGGGGGCAAGGCCGCCCTTTTGTGAATAAATTTAAGGGCGTACTTGAAACTCCAAAACGTAGCCGGGTACTCCGGATAAATCAGCAAGATTCTCATAGACTCTCCTTTTGCATATCAAAATCATCCTTTATCATTTCGGAAAGATCTGGGGGACCCTCTTGCCGGCCTCCAGGATTATTATCCCAAGGCATAAATACGCTCCTTTCTTTTTAGAAGTTCACTTGCCCCTGAGGGCATTGACGACCTCCGCCCCTTCCGAATTGGAGACCGTATGGATTTTCATTTCCAAAGGTTTGGCCAAAAGGCTCTTTGTCCCGAGCAAAACACCGAATCTTTCAGACCGTATATGATGGTCCAGATCCTCACGGGTTTCCCACTCCTCAATCAGATTGAAAACTGTTTTACCTTCTATATCGCAGAAGACGTTATAGCTCAGGCAACCCTTCTCTTTTTCCGTTGGTTCAATCATGGAGAGAAGCGTTTGCATCATCTCCGTTCGTTTTTCCATGCGTGCCTTCATTGTAATCCTTACGATAAACACGGAAGCCCTCCTCTCCGGGAAAGTCCCATCAAAGGTTTAGATCACGGTATATTCCCAAATTCAGAACTCTCTCCGTCCTGTCTGCCGTCTAAAAAAATCAAACGTCTGATTATTGTATATCCAAGGTTCGTGCCAGACTGGGTAAATGCAACTTTATTTGATCCAAGATATTGATTTGTCAATTAATATTGAAACTCGAATGGTTGGCTATGAAGGGTCAGGTTGATGCAAATAATGGTCATATATGGCAAATGGTCAAATATGACCACGATTTTGGCATCTTTTAGGTCAAGTGAATGATACTTGGAGAGGGTATATGAACGGACAAAGAACGGCTTAAAACTGGTCACAAAAAACAGGCGGGTATTCAGGGAAATCGTCCCCGGCTTTCTATCTTCGGAAGTCGGTGCATGACTTGGTTTTATATTTCGACGTAGATCATGGATCGGATGAAAAACAGAATTTCCAGGCTTTATGGCTTGAGGATACCGAGTTTTCGCATTCGGGCCCGCAACGTGCTGCGGTTGAGCCCAAGGATCTCTGCCGCCCCGTTTCTTCCGCTGACTTTCCATTGAGTTTGATCGAGGATTCGCACAATATGTTCGCGCTCAACTGCTTCCAACGTTTTTCGCCTAGTCGATAAATCCTTTTTCTGAGTATTCAGTTCATCCACCAGACGCAGCTTGGGCCTCGATGAGTTAATTACAGCCCGTTCGAGGACGTTTTCCAGTTCCCGGACATTGCCGGGCCAGTGATAATTCTGCAAGGCATTCATGACGCTTGTCGGAATGATCTCAATGGACTTGCCCATTCGCTTGGAGATTTTTTTGACGTAAAAGTCCACAAGATGCGGAATGTCATCCAATCGATCCCGGAGCGGTGGCATGGTAATAGGGAAAATATTTAAACGGTACCAGAGATCCTCACGGAACCGGCCCCTTCGGACTTCCTCTTCCAGATTTCGATTTGTGGCCGCAATAATCCGCACATCGACCTTGATCGTATGGGAGCTGCCCAACCTTTCAAACTCACCATCCTGGACGACTCTGAGCAGCTTGGGTTGCAATTCCAGCGGTAACTCACCAATCTCATCCAGAAAAAGGGTGGCGCCGTTGGCGACTTCAAATCGGCCCAAGTGTCTGGAGTGGGCCCCTGTGAAAGCA
>JAOZQV010000357.1 GCA_029932035.1 Deltaproteobacteria bacterium
AGTCTCTGTATCATCTGGAGTAAAAGGAAAACTCCACACAAAGCACCGGATTGAAACTTGGGAAATTGAAGAAGTGATTTATGATGATCCACACTCATTTTCAATGACCTACAAAGATTGTCATTTTATTTATGGCCAGACTTTCTCAGGAAGATATGTGCTTGTTTTGGTGAGAATAATGTCTTCAGCAGAGGCCTTGAAATTGGGCTTCATGAGAGGGGCAAATCTCATCAAAATAATTACGGCACGGGATATGAATTCAAAGCAAAAAAAGGCCTATAATGAAAGACGAGGAATAATATGATGAAAAAAACAAAAGAAGTTTCAGATATTCGCCCCATGAATGATGAGGATCTGGGGAAGTTCTGGGATGGGCACGAGCCTGAAGATTTTGAAGGGTGGCAAGAGGGAACATTGAAATTCGCGCGACCACCCAAGAAATTGATTCAATTAAGACTTGAACCCAGAGATGTCAGAATAATCGACAGGGAGTCCAAACGCACTGGAATAGACCGAGCACAATTGGTGCGTTCATGGGTAAAAGAAAGGATCAGACAGATCGTCAATGCGTAGGTGGCATTTGGTTTATCCAAGCCTTTTTACTTCCTCAAGTATCTCAACCAGCCTATCCGAGGGGATATATCCGGGGATACTGCCGATTCTCTTGCCATCTTCCGATATAAATGCAATATTTGGCAACGCACGGACATTATATCTTTGGGCGATCTCTTTTTCTGTATCGGAGTGTACCTTGACTGGAATGAAGTCTCTGTTCAGAATGGCGATGACCGAAGCATCTTTAAAAGTTGATTTATCCATCATTCGACAATAGCCGCACCAGTCAGCATAAAAATCAATAAAGATCTTCTTGCCCGTCTTTTTCCCCAAGGCAATCCCCTCTGCGTAGGAATACCATTTTATTTCCCTCGAAGAGGCCATACTGGATGATGCATATGCAATGAGGCCCAATAAGACCAAAATGGTCACTGCGATTCGTTTTGATTTCTTAATCATTTCTCCTTTTCCCTAAAAGTGATATCAAATTTATTCCCATGGCAAAATCAACTGGGTGACATACTAATCTTCGATTCTTTCCACAGCCTTTCCATAACATTACGTTTTGGTAATCATTGGGCGAGGCCAGCGCTACAACCTTGACAAAACAGAAGACCCTTGAGATTATTATCTTGATACTCCTTGCAACATCGGGGGAACTCTGAACACGCAGCTTTCAGGAGCGCTTATCATGATCAGGTATATCAGCTTAAACGCGTTTATCGCTGTTTGGACAATAATCATGAGCACGTGGGGCATCATGATCTCTATGGTTGACAAGACCGGGAGGAAGGTGCATTTCTATTGCGCTGTTCCATGGGCCAAATTGATTCTCCGTGTCTGTGGCATCAGGGTAAGGGTGAGTGGTCTGGGAAATCTTGACACTGAGGTGCCGCGTATCTATATGACCAATCACCAGAGCTTTTTTGATATCTTTGCCCTGCTTGCATGCCTGCCGGTGAATTTCAAGTTTATCCTGAAGCAAGAACTGATGAATCTCCCCGTTTTTGGCCCTGCTACGAGGAGAGCCGGGTATATCGGGATAGAGAGAGATGATCCAAGAAAGGCCGTTAAAAGCATGAACCAGGCCGCAGAAAGGATAAAGAATGGGGCGTCCGTGCTCATTTTCCCTGAAGGGACGCGGAGTCCTGACGGAAGGTTAGGGCAATTTAAAAAGGGTGGATTCAGTCTAGCGGTCAAATCAGGTTGCGACATCGTACCTGTGGCGATCAGCGGCAGCTACCGCATTGCGCCCAAGGGGAGCCTCAGGATAAAAAAGGGCTCCTTCAGTTTAAGTATTGGAAAACCTATTTCTCTCGCAAATCATACAAAGAGAAAAATCCCTCAGCTTATGGATCAGGTGAAAGAGGCAATGTTAAGACAGATGGAAAAAAGCGGTTCTACTGCTGGTGTACGCGCAAATGCCAGTTTCAAGAAAGTTGGAATGATTTTGTTTGTTACATCTTTTCTTTTGGCAATGCCCGGCAGTTCCTCAGGGTATCTTATGCCGGTGGACCAGCTTATTGACAAAATGAGGGGGAAATTTTCCAGTTTTAAGACATTGATCATTGACCAGTCCATTCACGTGTTAGACCCTCAAGATCGAGAGACCACAATGGTTTTTCAGGAGAAAACATGGCTTAAGTCCCCGGGATATTGCCGCTCAGAGATCACAGGACGGCCGGAGAATCTGGATATGGCTGCCGCGCCGGCACCCGGAGGACCGTCACAGAGAGAAGGGCAGGTTGCGTATGAGGTTGCGGAGTTGCAAGGGAACAGTGACACCGCCTTTAGACGGCTTTTGATGGCAAATAGCCGGGATACAATTATGACCTTCTTAGCCCAAATGGGTGTTAATCTTGAGTCTGTCGGGTTTACCCGGCTTGACGGGATCATTGCCTACCGAGTAGGAGATAAGGGCCCTGAGAGTCCAAAGCTTTTGATTAATAAGGAGAGTTTTCTCCCCCTCCTTTTTTCCTATGTGCCTCTAAGGTCTTCAAATCAGGATCTGGCGATTGTTCGGTTTGACAATTACAAACAGGTGGATTCAGGATGGTATCCCTACGAGATAGACTACTCTGTGGAAAAAGAGAGGGTTGAACGCTATTTTGTCCTTAATATAAGTGTAAACCCACCTATTGCGGCCTCTTTTTTTAGGTTCAAAACAGAAAGGACCGCAATTCCACAGCGGTCTGAAAATGATCAAGATGGACAACAAGACGAGCGTTTAAAAGAGGTTATCAGGGTGCTGAAAGAGAAGTATGGGAATTAAGGGATTGACTATTGACTATTGACGATTGACTATTGAAAAAACCCGCAACCCGTAACCCATAACGAGCAGGGATTTTCTGAATTTTAAATATCTTTGGATAGGGTTCACATGAGCTTCGATTCCAGCACTGTCAGCGATGAAGAGATAAGACGGGAAAAGGAAAAGGCCCGGCGTCTGAGACGTACCCACTGGTGGTACAGCAGAATCGAGAAGGGGATTTGCCATTACTGCAACCGCCAGGTTGGGCGGGAAAACCTGACCATGGACCATGTGGTGCCTCTTGCACGGGGTGGGAAAAGCAAGAAAGGGAATCTTGTCCCAGCCTGCAAAGAGTGCAACAACAGAAAGAAGTATCTATTACCGGTGGAGTGGGAAGAATATTTAGATTCTAAGGTTAACTTCAACCTCTAACCCAATGATTTCCCCCTCATCGAGGCTAAGTCTATCAGAGGCCCGGCCCAGATTTACCGCGATCTCAAGGTAACCGGAACTCCCGAACAGGCCCAGGATTTCGCCTTTTCCGCATTCGGCATATGTCCCTCGCATACCCTCGATAAACAGGTCCTCAAGCCTTATGATTAGAGGTCCACCCCCCGCAAATTCCTCAATCTCTTTACGGTGGATGTTAGTGATCAGGTTTCCGAAATGATCAACACTGATTACCTCGCCGTAGAGGGTACCTCCTTTTTGGTGCGGAGCAGGGAGCTGCAGCTTGACAGGATCGTTGATGGTCGGTCCCATTTCAAAAGGGTCAGATCCCTTAGACAGGTGTGCTGCCACCGGGGCAAAGATATCCCGGCCATGAAATGTGTCGCTAACATCAGGGAGAAAGTATTTGGTTTCGGTGATGTGTATGATCTTGATATCTTGATGCAAATTGATGATGGGCCAGAAGATGCCATTATCAGGTCCAACAAAAAGATGGGATTGGGCCATTAGGATGATTGCCCGTCTCTTGCCGCCTACCCCCGGATCAACCACTGTTACATGAACGCTCCCTTCCGGAAAGTAGGGATAGGTCTCGCGGATGATGCCCGCGGCCCTGGCAATGGATCCTGCCTTAACATAGTGGCTTATGTCGATAATGCGGGCCTCCGGATTGACAGATAGCATAACCCCCTTCATCATGCCCACATAAGGATCTTCCAGACCAAAATCTGTGAGCAGGGTAATAAGCCCGGA
>JAOZQV010000358.1 GCA_029932035.1 Deltaproteobacteria bacterium
TACATGGGCTGGTCTCAGAATTATGCCTTTAAAACCGAACTGCTGCATGCCGCCATTGCGGAAAAGGTCGGCAAGCGGATGGCAGCCGAGCTGTTTCTCGATTATCCCACCGGGGCCCCGGCGATCATACCGGACGGTGAAAACCCCATGGGGGCCGTAGCGCCTGAATACCTTCAAGCAATACAACTGGCCGGGGATTTGCTGGGCATCTCCGGGGGCGCCAGCAACGGCTGGGTGGTAGCGCCGCGCAAATCTGCCAATGGCGGTGCTCTTTTTGCCAATGATCCCCATTTGAATCTTGCAACACCGAGCATCTGGTACGAGGGCCACATGACCACCCCCTCCATGAACGTATCCGGCGCCATGGTGGCCGGCATCCCCTTTGTCATCGCTGGTGCCAACGCTCATGTGGCCTGGGGCGTAACCAACTCCCACTATGATGACGCGGATTTCTACATCGAGAAACTGGATCCAGACAACCCGCTGGCCTATCGGTATAAGGACCACTGGGAACCGATGCGGATTGTAAAGGAGAAGATCAGGGTCAAGGGCGCGGCCACGGTCGATTTCGATATCCGTTTAACCCGCCATGGCGTGATTATCGATGATATCAGCCGGCATGCCCCCAAGTCAGGATACGCCATTGCCATGCGCTGGTCCCAGGTTGACTTTCCCGAAGTTATGAAAGGGTTCTGGCTTGTCAACCGGGCCGCCACTATAGAGGAAGTCGAAACAGCGGCCGGATATGCCAAATCCGGCCAGAACTGGATCTATGCCGATGACCGGGGCAATATCGGCTTTTATTTTCTGGGCGGCATTCCCCGCCGCGTGAGCTTCAGCGGCGAGCTGCCGGTTCCCGGATGGGAGGGGGCCTTCGAATGGCAGGGCTATGTGCCGGACAGGGAACAGCCTCATCTGAAGAATCCGGCCCAGGGCTATATCGTCAATGCCAACAACAAGGTGGAACCGGAAGGATACCCCTATGTCATTACCAAATACTACGCCACCCCGGACCGCTATATCCGCATCGCGGAAATGATCGAGGAAAAGAAAACGCTTAACAGCCGGGATTTCGAAACCATGCAGGCAGATCTGCTGATGGTGATGGCCCGCGAATGGGTGCCTCTGATCATCCGGAGCGTTGCCCGGGAACCGCTGTCGGCAACCGAAAAGGCGGCTCTGGCGACCTTAGCCGACTGGGATTTTACGGCCCGGCATGAGCTGGCAGCCCCGGCGGTGTTCAATGTCTTTACAACCTTCTTGACGGAAAATACATTTAAAAAACGGCTGGGGGACACCCTGTACGACTACTATGTGACAGGTGACAAGAATATCCCCTTCAACGTGCTGCGGGAGATCATCGCACGTGGCGATTCTCCCTGGTTAGATGACCCCGATACCCCGGAAAAGGAGGGGCTCGACCAGGTGGTGGCCGCCAGTTTCAAGGATGCCGTCGCCTACCTGACAAAAGCCCTGGGCAGTGACGTGTCTGCCTGGCAGTGGGGGCAACTGCACACCCTGACCCTCCACCATCCCTTTGGCCGAAAATCGACCCTGCTCGGTAAATTTTTCAACCTGGGGCCCTTTCCGGCGGATGGCAGTCTGTTTACCGTTAACCCCAGCTATTTCAAGGTGTCGCAGTCCTACGAGGTCAAGGGTGGGGGGGCGTCGTTCCGGCACATCATCGATTTCAAGGATATGGCAAATTCTAAAAGGATTCTCCCCGGCGGCATTTCCGGCAATGTCATGAGTCCCCACTACGATGATCAGCTCACCCTGTGGAGAAACGGAGATTACCGGCCGTTTGTGCTGGATCGCGAAGCAGTTCTTGCAGATGCCCGCTATCGCATGATGATATCGCCTGTGCGATGATTCCACAGCCGCACGGCAATTCGTGTTCAATGATGTTGTACTGAGGGCTGGGCAAGAAGACTATCTTCCGGGCATGATGATGCGGGACTCATTCTCTTTTTGTGCGCCCTGCTGTTGTGCCTGCATCTGTTTCGCCTGTTTCACCATCTCTTCAAGGGCCTTTTTCATGGCGCCGGGGAATTCGTCAATGGCCTGTTCCAGGGTGGTCGCCTGCAACGCGGTTTGAAGAGGAACAAGCCCCTGAGGGGAGTTGAGCTGGGCATGTCCTACGAATATGGGTTGACGGGTTTCGTCTTCGGTTCCATCCGGTTTGATGGGCCTGAGGCACCTGATAGATCCTGCCTTTAGATCCGTAACAGACTCTTCACGGCATAGGTTTTGTTTGTTGAAGGTAAAGTCGATCTGTTCCTGGCTGTTGGCAGTCATTTGATTTCTCCCTCGGAGTTTTACCAAAACTTTACTGTTTATGTCATTTTACGTTAACTATTTGCCGCAACACTTCTTATATTTCTTTCCGCTTCCGCAGGGGCATGGTTCGTTCCGTCCGATCCTTTTTTCCGCCTTGGCCGGCTTTGGGGTATTCAACAATAGTTCCAGATCGGAGATATCCTCCGGCTCGTCCGGCTCCAGCCCCACAATAAATTTCCAGCCGTTTTCCTCAAATATAGAGGCGACCTCCTTCAACCGTTCTTCAGTTTGCACATGAACGGCCGCAGGCCTCTTTTCCGTGCCCAGTCTTGCCGTCTTTTTACCATCAAAGATTTTTTCCATATTTTCACCATTAAGAATATACTAAGCGTTTTACAGGCTCTGGGTTCTGGGTTCAAGGTTCCAGGTTCAGAGGTTATGAATTATGAAGGATGGTTATTATTCAGGCCCTTGGGCTCACGTTTCAGTGTTGTCTGCTCTTTGGTTCAAAGGTTAATTATATGGAATCATAGTGAAAATATAGGTTAAGTCAAGGAAAATCTATCTCTCCCCGTATGGCTTTCACCTTTGCGTATCCTCCCTGAGACTTTCCAACTCCTCCCATCTGTCATACGCCGCATCCAATTCCCGCTCAAGCTCCTCCAACCTTGCCTGAGTCTGGCTTATCTTTCCGCCGTCGCCCCTGTAAAATTCCGGAGATGACATCTGCTCATAGATACTATTTCTTTCCTGCTCCAATTCTTCTATACGAGCGGGAAGCCTCTCCAACTCCCCTCTCTCCTTAAAGGTGAGCTTCCGGGGGCGGTCCTCCTTCTTCGGCACTTTTTTAGAGGCTCTTTTTCTTATTGAGCCTCCCTTGCCCGAGCCCTTTTTATCGTCCTGCTCGGGCCGCTGATTGATCCAATCGTCATATCCTCCTGCATATTCAGTGACAACACCGTCGGCCTCAAACACAAGAGCGCTTGTAACCACATTGTTCAGAAAGGCCCGATCATGACTGACCAGAAGTATGGTGCCGGAATATTCCAGCAGTTGCTCTTCAAGCACTTCAAGTGTTTCCATATCAAGATCATTGGTCGGTTCGTCCAGCACGAGAACATTGGAGGGCTTTGTAAAGAGCCTTGCAAGGAGCAGCCTGTTTCTCTCTCCACCGGACAGAATACGCACAGGGGTCCTTGCTCGTTCCGGGGAAAAAAGAAAATCCTTCAGATAACCGATCACATGGCGCTGAACACCATTGATCAATAGCATATTCTTCCCCTCGGCTATATTCTCCTGAACAGTCATATCTTCGTCGATCTGGGCACGGAGCTGATCAAAATAGACAACCTCAAGTCTGGTCCCTGTCCTGACCCAACCCTTTTCGGGCTCAATATCCCTTAGAAGGATCTTAAGAAGTGTTGATTTGCCGACACCATTGGGACCAATAATGCCGATCCTGTCCCCCCTGATTATCCGTATTGAAAAATCCTTTATGATGGGGACACCGCCATAACCATGGCTGATACCGGCTGTCTCAATCACCAGTTTCCCTGTACGTTCCGCATCCTGGATCTGCATTCGGACGTTGCCCGTCGATTTGCGCCATGCCTGCTGCACCTCACGCATTTTGATTAGGGACTGGACCCTCCCCTCGTTTCTTGTGCGTCTTGCCTTGATCCCTTTCCTGATCCATTCCTCCTCTTTTGCCAGCTTCCTTTTAAACTG
>JAOZQV010000040.1 GCA_029932035.1 Deltaproteobacteria bacterium
TGTACCTCGTGCGCCAGATCAACCTCATTGATCTCAAAGGTGTTATCCACGGTAACTTCAGACCCCTTTTCCTTTAACATGGCGAGATCGGTCACACTGATGGGTGGTGTGTGGATGATGCGATCGTTCATTATAATTCCTCCATCTTGGGTTATTTGATTGTAACTATTCGGGTTGTTTAGTCTGTAGGCTAAAGGCTATTAGTTTTCGAAGTTTGCGCTTCGTATCTGTCTGTGTTAGGGCACGCACAGGCAGATGATAACGCATGAGTCTCGCCTACAGGCTAAATGCCTGCAGACTATCTACCTGGGCAGTTACATCTGATTTACTTATCCTTTCCTATGAAGGGGGCCAGTTCCGGGGGCAAATCGTCCATGGCCTCATTTATGGACCATAAGCTGCCGAGAATACGAGCAAGCATCATTGCAAGCCCCATATGTTCCGCCATTATGAGTAGATAATCCAGATCATGGCCGGAAATATCCCAGGGTCTGTGATGATACAGACGCAAACCCCCTATAATATCCTCTCGAAAAGGGATGCAGATAGAGACAATGGCCCCTATCCCCTCTTCTCTGGCCTCGTCCGGATATTGCAAGCGATCATCGTCATTGATATCTCTAACGAGTATAGGCTTTTTTTCAATGAGAGCGCAAATCCCCCTGTCTGACATCACCGGGCCTTTGTTTAAATAATCGGGACTCAGCCCAAAGCTGGCCAATATTTCCAGCTCTTTTGTCTCATTGTTGAGGACAAAAATTGTAGACCCTTTGATCTCCATGGCGCCTACCAGAAGCTGGACAAGATGATTGGTCATACCATCCAGATCGTCCGATTGAGAGAGGGCCGTGCATACAACCTTGAATACTTCCAGGTCTATTTTATCTTTGCTGACCATGTTAAAAGCTCCTCTGTCTTGTTTATAGCATCGGTTAGTTCACAATGCATATGGTTGTATTTCTTAAAGTTGCGAGGAGTTTACCGGAGACGCTTCGCCCGAATAACCGGGTGATCTTTGTCGGATTACGATTCAGCAAAATCATTTGATAGCCGCCTTTCAGGGCTGTCTCCGCAATTTCATTAGCAACATCTTTTTCCCTCGCCTTGAAGATGTAGTCCACCTGATCATCTGAAAAGCCCTTCTTCAAGAGTGCTTCCCTGCCTTCTTTCAGATAACGTTCCTGCCCCCTTAGTTCTTCGGAGAGAGACATCATGGTCCCCTGCAATCTCCCGAGCACAGCGTTTGAGCCTGTTTGGATTTCGGGCAGCGGGGCGTAAGCGTGAAACAGTGTGAATTTAATCTCCTTTACGGCTAAAAAAGTGCGTATGATAAAATCTATGGCCTTTTGATCATGAATGGTAAAATTATAGGGCACTAACACTCTTTGTCTTGCCATAATTATCCTCCCGCAAGGTCCCATTTTTGGTTGATCTCAAGGGATCTCACAGAACATACGCTCTCTGGTTTTCTCATTCAGTATCAGACTCTTTTACAGTCTGTTTTGAGGATGTTCGATTAAGATCATGATTAAGATCATGATTAAGAAAATAATCCAATCGTTACCACCAGCTGATAACCTTGTCATGATCATGTTCAAAGATCAGATCAATGAGCTTTCCGTAGTCCGGCTCACCTTCGTACAAAGGGAAATCAGTCGTCTCTTTACCTTCAGCAAGGACACCCATCAGGGTTTTTGTCGTATCATCCGGTTCATTCTTGAGTATATGCAACATTTTCATATTTCTGCTCCTAAAAGGGGACAATGAGATCCATCTCTTTGAGTTTCCCCCCGATCTCTTCGAGGCTCATATATTTAAATCCGTGTTTCTCCGCATTGACCTTGTTGTTAGAGTAATATTCACATTCCATATCCTCCAACCATTCAAGGTTCTCCTTATATTCGTCGGTCATATCAACTTCAATATCCAGCACGAACATGTAGGAATAAAGATTCTCCACGGCCAGACCCAGGGTGGAACGTGAGCCTTCCCAGAGATCTTCCTTTCTTCGCACTAAAAAGGCCACATGCTTGACATTTTCCATCTCTTCAAATACCTCCTAAAAAACCACGTAACGATCACAATCGTCGATCAGTTCACCATTTCTCGCCTGTGTCGCATAATCCTTTTCAGCAATACCGGTAACCGGCGGTTTGAGCCCGTGGCTCTCAAAACCCACGTTGCAAAGGGCCATGTTGGCCAGCCCCTCAAGCTCACCAAACCGCGGGTCCTGTGTGAGCAGGGTACCAAGGTGACTAAAAAAAATTGTAACCTCCACATCTTGCTTCTTCCGAGCCGCCTGACACAGATCAATAACCTTATCAAGATGTTTATCGGAGCTTACAAAAAGTCCTAAAGTTCTTGCCATATCCTTACTCCTTACTAAAATTATTTGACTTTGATATAAAAACTTGTGGATCCTTCATCGTCCTTTTCACCAAGGTACTCGTGCCCTGCTTTCTTGGCAAAGCCGGGAAGATCATTTTTTGTACCCGGGTCAGAGCTGATAATTTCTATGATCTGCCCTGATTTCATCCCTTTGATGGCCTTCTTTGTCTTTAAAAGCGGCATTGGGCAACTCAGCCCGATGCAGTCCAATGTTTCGTCCGGTGTGATGTTTTCAATCATTGTTCACTAATCCTCCCTTAACAAAAAATCCTGACCCGGAAGGCCGGGCCTGCCATGATAATAAAAATCGACGCTATATAACAAATCGGCCTTGGCGAGATGCTTTCGACACTGTCAAAAATCGAAGCCCCTTCTTTTGGAGACTTCTGAGCTGTGCGAATGCAAAAGCGGTGCCAACTTGCGCAGCGTCACCATTCCATCTGACCATTTTACACATACAGTTCGGTTCAAAGTGGATAAACATAGAATAAGCCCTAAGGGGGAAAGTAGTCAAGCAACATTGCAGAAAGGTTGCAGGAGATTACAAACCCTGATCTCGCGGATTCTGCGTGAGCAGTCTTAAAAGAGACAGCCAGAAATAATATATTTTGCGGCACCTATTCATCTCTATAATTTCAGCGATTTCCCTATCTTTGTTGCCCTCAATCCGTTAAACTGTTAACAGGATAACCCTTAACATATGTTAAACATTAACGGCAATCATCTCAGCGTTTGAACATAAATAAAAAAGTCAAGACGAGCTGAAAATCCTTACAAAGCCTATTCATGCAGAGATTGTCGGAATATAGCCCGCCCTGGGCGGGATTTAACCTCTCGGCTACTCAACCATTCAACGACTCAACCAGATCAGTGGCATGGATATTGCTTACTATTTACCGCAAGGGCATCATACTTGGCATAACCTCCTTTTGCTGGTTGCCCCCTTCTAATACGGATTTGGTTCCCGGGGATTGGCTCCGGGGACCAAATTGCGTATATTCAGCATCTCCATTCCAGAGTCCTACCCGGATAAACCGGAACAGAAAAAGTCTCACGCAAAGACGCAAAGAAAACCTGAAATCTACAGCCTATTCGCAACCTGAGAGATGCTATTCTCTCTCGTTCCTACGCTCTGCGTGGGAACGAGAATTGAAGTTTCTTACCTTTGCGGCTTTGCGCCTTTGCGTGAGTAAAAGTTCGAATCACATTTCTTCATTAATCATTAATAGTAACAACCATATAAGCTTGCAATTGTAACCTTTTGACTTATATTGTCTCTTGAGTCAGCAACAGTTAAGGAGATAGAAAAATGAAAAAAGAAATCTCACGAAGATCTTTTCTTAAGGGCGGTCTGGCCGCAGCAGGGGCCGTGGCGGCCTCCTCTCTTCCTCTCCCTGAGGCCGTCAAGGCCGCTACCGGAGAGGAACTGGCAACCCTTATTGATATCAGAAAATGTATCGGTTGCGAGGCATGCGTCGAGGCTTGTCAGGAGGTCAACGAGCCCAAATTTCCAGAGCCCAAGAAGCCGTTTCCGAAGATGTATCCAAGCAGGGTCAAGGTCTCTGACTGGTCTGATGACAGGGATGTCACGGACCGGTTGACCCCTTATAACTGGGTATTTATCCAGGAAGCCACAGTAATGGTGAATGGCAAGGAAGAGACCTTTTCATTTCCCAGGCGATGTATGCACTGCCAGAATCCCCCCTGTGCGGATCTCTGCCCGTGGGGCGCCGCGCGCAAACTCAGGAACGGAATCACCCGAATTGATGCGGATATCTGCCTTGGCGGGTCCAAATGTAAAACGGTCTGCCCCTGGCATTTCCCGCAGCGCCAGACCGGTGTAGGGTTGTACTTAGATATCCTTCCCAATTTTGCCGGAAATGGGGTCATGTATAAATGTGACCGGTGCTACAACAGGATTGAAAAAGGAGAGCTCCCCGCCTGCATCGATATATGCCCGGAGAATGTGCAGAAGATAGGGCCCCGGGGCGAAATTATAAAGGAGGCCCATGCTATTGCAAAGGAGATAAAGGGTTACATCTACGGTGAAAAGGAAAACGGCGGAACAAACACCATCTATGTGTCGCCTGTTCCTTTTGAGGACCTTAACAAGGCCATAGAAATAGGCCCTGGAATGCCTGACTTAAACCCTGTCAAGGATTCCATGGCTCACGCCGACAACCTGGCAAAGGCTATGATAATCGCCCCGATTGCGGGTATTGCTGCAGCGGCGGGCAAATTCTACTCCACCTCCAAGAAACTGACACATACTGAGGAGGGAAAAAAATGAAAGCACACAGTTACGCGTTAACGGCTGGCAAAAAATGGCTCAAAACGTTTTATATCTTGCTTTTTACATTGATGGCATTTACCGGGTTTGGCCAGATGCCTATTTTCAAACGCTACTATATCTCTGATATCCCAGGGATGGGCTGGTCTGCAGACTTTTATGTGACCCACTACATTCATTATATTGGAGCAATCCTTCTGTTAGGGCTCCTGGCCTATTGCATTTTTGATTATTTTTTTACAGGTAGACGGGAATTCAGTTTAACTGTCTCTGCCTATGTTAGGATCCTGCTCTTAGGTGGAATTGTTATAACGGGGATCTTCAGGGTTCTCAAAAACCTCCCCGATGTTGTTTTTTCGCCGGAGTTTACATTATTCATCGATATCGCTCATTTGGGCTTTATGATGTTCTATCTTTTGGCAGCGCTCCTTTTCCTGATTATCAAATCTGGATGGGTGAGGGAATTGAGGAATTGAGGGATTTAGGGCGGGGATGATTGTTGATTGGGTATTAGACAGTTACCAATTAAATTTTGTGCAAAAAGCACAAGAAATTTTTTAGAGTTCCCGGAAAGCCAGTGATAGAGCGGGGTTCCAAAGAATGAATGATCATTCAACTTTTTAAAACCCACCGTGACATTATATCTTTTGCTTTCTGTTTTTAGCTTTTAACTTTGCGCCTTTGCGCCTTTGCGAGAGGCCTTTTATGAGATCATCACGATTGGGCAAATGACAAATCATGGAATGTAGATATCACCCGGGCCGTGAGGCCTATGTCCAGTGCCAGAAGATGGCGGTCGGCTATTGCCAGGAATGCCTTGAGGACTGCGAGGCCTGCACCGACCCCTGCACCTACTGCAAGTCCCGCTCCCAGTGTATAATCTGGGAAATGTGCCGAAAGAGCGAAAAAAGATACCGTCTTCAAAGAGAGGCAAAAGGGGCGACGGCAGGATAGCCACCTGCAAGGTCTGAGTGGACCACATATTTTTATCCCACCGTGAAATGTTTCCGGGTGTACGGTAGACCAACAAATCCTTTTACACATAAAGGATCTTCATCATAAGATTGAGTGAGGAGGGGACATCCTAAAATATGGAAAGTTTCAGGGTCGGTGGTCAGCATGGATCGGCATACGCGATTGGGAAAATTCTGACAGATCTTTTAGACCATCCATGTCATTAACGATAATCTTTTTCCTGCCTAACTTGATCAGGCGGGCGTCTTGAAGGCGAGTCAGACAACGGCTCAGAGACTCCCGAACAGTTCCAATATAAGAGGCTAATTCCTCCCGGGTCAACCCATCGATTAAGATACCATCTTTGGTCTTTTTCCCCTGTTCATGAGCCATCTGGACCAGGCGGCACACCAGTCGGCATTGAACATCTTTCAATGCCAGGTCACCGACCATTTTCATCAATTTTTTAAGCCGCTCACCAAAGCAGGCCAGCATGGCAATGCCTACCTGTGGGCGGGCGAGGATAAAATCCTCCAGGTCTTTCTTCCCAATGTCATAGAGAACGGTTTTGCAAAGGGCCGCGGCACAGGCTTCATACCTGTTTTCTCCGAAAAGAATTTCTTCTCCAAAAAAAACAAAGGGTTTAATAAAGTGGATAATTTGCTCTCTCCCCATTTCAGAAACCATAAAGATCTTTATTTCACCGGAGCTTAATATATGTAGGTTTCGACATTTCTGGTCCGCAGAGAAGATCAACTCGCCCTTTTTGTAAGAGCGCTGTTTCACCAGTGCGGCTAAGGGCGCAAGATCCTTTTCTGCCACATTCTCAAAATAGCGGATCTTATAAAGTGAACTCAAGATATCATTGTCAGTGTGAATCATTTTTCGTATCACGCCTCGAGGAGAGAAAATCGATTAACCCATACTGTGCTTAAACCCAATAAACTTACCCCAATATCGGTACCAGAAATAACCACTTAAGTAAAGAAAAAAACCTCGATTCATCTTGAACGGTGAAGAGGCAGAGTAAGCCCACGTTTTCCCAGCCCTAATGCAGGCCTTCGGCCGCAACCAAATCAGTGTTCCCCGCTCCGGCCGGGCTCTTCAACAGGTGTCAGGTTTCGGGTTTCAGAATTTTAGCAAAAAAATATCCTCTGTGACCTATGTCACATACACCGGCTGTTCTGTTATGGCTTATATACATGGGAAGCTTGGAATCAAAGTAACAACCAATATACATCAGGCTTACCGGAGGACATCCATGAAGACTATCAAGCGAAGAGACCTGTTGAAGATGTTTTCATTTATCGCAGTTTTTGGCGGCATTGCAGGAGGGGCTGCTTATGCCTTTGTAAAATCGCTCTTTCCAAAAGTACTCTATGAACCACCAAAACGGTTCAAGGTGGGGGCAGTCTATGACTACAGTGATGGGCCAAACTTCGTGGCTGAACATCGCATGTTTGTGATCAAGGAAGGCGATAAGTATCATTCCCTTTCGTCCATTTGTACGCATCTCGGGTGTAACGTTACCTTTATCAAACTCTCTGAACCTCGAACCGTAACGGTGAGGGGGAAGGAAATTGAAGAGAAATGGGAATTTCACTGTGCCTGTCACGGGTCCAAATTTTATGGCGACGGGACCCCTTATACCGGGCCTGCTCCCAGTCCTCTCCCGGCATATGCCATGGCAATTTCACCCGATGACCAGCAGCTTGTCATAGATAAAAGCAGGGAGGTGGATTCAAACTATCGCCTCACTATCCAGGTTTGATCAGGAGGGTCAGCATGGGCATCTGGAATAGATTTTCCCAAAAGGTGGTCAGGGGCTGGAACCCTGTTAGCGCTTTGCATGAGACCGAGGCCATTGATCGTATCTTCTGGGCACACTGGGTTCCCACCGACGATGATGTAACCCGGGAGAGCACCTCTGCTACTTATTCCTTTTATCTCGGCACTGTCTTAGCCGTGCTTTTCTCCATTCTCTGTTTAACCGGTCTCATGCAGATGCTCCACTATGTGCCGTCGGTGGATAGGGCTTATTGGAGTGTTAAGGATTTGCAGTTTATTATTCCGTTCGGCTGGTTTATCCGCGGATTGCATCGAACCTCTGCCTATCTCATGGTCATTTTTGCCTTTTTACATATGTCGAGGACCTTCTATACCAGCGCCTTTAAGAAAGGAAGAAAGAGCAACACCAACGGGTGGATCAACTGGTTGACCGGAATCCTCCTGTTGGTCCTAACCCCGGCCATGGCCTATACAGGGTATATCCTGCCCTGGGATCAGGTGGGCTACTGGGGGGCAACCATCGGGACAAATATAATGAAATCATTCCCGGTGATAGGCGATGGCATGAGACAGTTCGTTATTGGCGGAACAGAATTGAGTCAGGATTTCCTGACGCGTATTTACGCAGTTCATGTGGTGGTCTTGCCTCTCTTGATGACGCTATTCATTTCATACCACTTCTGGAGAAACAAGAAAGATGGGGGCATGGCCTGCGACGACAGAATGCAACAAGATGAGGTTGCGAGAGATAGGACGTCCGGCTCAGATAAGAGTGGCATCGATACAGTCGATACTCCCCCCGAACGTCCTCTGATGTTCATGAAAAGGCTTCTATGGGTCTCCTTAGCGACGGCCGCCTTTGCTGTTCTTCTGGCGCTCCTTATCAGCTTTCCTTTAAGTGCCCCGGCCAACCCGGTGATGGCTGAGAATCCCGCCAAGGCCCCGTGGTTCCTGCTCTGGATGCAGGAGTTGGTTGCCAGCACCACTGTCACCATCGGCCAGTATCGAATAAACGGCGGATTTGTGGGTGGTGTTGTCATTCCTGGTTTGTTGTTGCTCTCCCTGGCCCTGTGCCCGTTCTTTGACAATAGTCCACCAGAGGCGACAGGCGTCTGGTTTCATCCAAGTCGACTACGGCAGAATATCATCTTTACAGCCATTGCGCTGGCCATCATCCTACTGATTTTCTTTACCTATTTCTGCCGCGGCCCCAACTGGGTTTTTTACTGGCCATGGGAAACGTGGCCTCATGTACATTAACTAACCCCCATGCCGGATAAGCAGGTGCGAATATGAAATATGAAAAAAAGTTCGCCGCAAGAGAAACTTTCAGAATACTGATTTTAGGGCTCATTTTCCTCGTCTTAGTCGGTGCGGTAATATGGAAGGAATCCCGGCCTGAATATAAGAGTTACCAGCAGGGCTTCATTGAGATATTGCCCGATTACATGGATCCGTCCTTAGGTTTAAGGGATGTCTCCCTTGGGGTTCAGCAAATTTATCTCCCCCGGGCAGATCGCGTGGATCGCTGCCAGACCTGTCATCTCGGCATAGCCTGGAAAGGACTCGAAACAGCTCCCCTCCCATATCAGACCCATCCTGATCCTACCCTCACATGGGTACATCCCATTGAACGATTCGGCTGTACCCTTTGCCATGAGGGACAAGGCTATGCCCTGACCAAAGCCGAGGCTCACGGCCTTGTGCCCCGCCAATACTGGTCAAAACCAATCCTGCCAAAGGAATATCTGCAGGCCTCTTGCGGAAAATGTCATAACCCCGATTTAATGGAAAATGATGCCCCCAAATTATTTGCAGGGAGACGTCTATATTTGGAGAAGGGGTGTATCGATTGTCACAAAATCGGTCAAATCGGGGGAACTATAGCACCGGATCAGTCAAACCTCGCGCGATTCAGCATCAGATATCTGCTTGAATCGGTGCTTCA
Source organism: Deltaproteobacteria bacterium (assembly GCA_029932035.1). Classification (GTDB taxonomy): domain Bacteria; phylum Desulfobacterota; class DSM-4660; order Desulfatiglandales; family Desulfatiglandaceae; genus Desulfacyla. The sequence goes on from JAOZQV010000040.1 coordinate 9,369, forward strand.
CCCCAAAGCAAATGATCCTGATTCGGTCATGCCCGATCTTGGCTTCACTGAAGAGCGGGCAAAGACCCTTTTGGTTTATCTCCTTAGCTTAGATGAAACATATATTCCCCACGAATATAAAACGGTTCTTCAGCAATGAAATCAACAGTGAGGGAGGAGGTGATGAATGCTGTTCAAGGTCTAAATTGGTAAGGGGTCAAATCCGTATGTACCAGAAAAACCTTTATGAAACAAACTTTGAAAACGAGGAGGCAACATAATGAAAATACGCCAGAAATCAACATGGTCCCTCTGTGCAGCCCTGACAATTATGGCATTGGTTGGCTTTACAACTACTGTGGTCGAGGCCGGGGATATGGGCAATGCTGAAAAATTATTCACCCAGAATTGTGCAGTTTGCCATGGCGCAGACCGTGGCGGCTACATAGCGCCCGGCCTTACAAAGGAGAAGCTCGGCCCTATAAGCGAAGCCGCCTTCCGATCCATGACAAGCAATGGGATTTCCGAAACCCTGATGCCGCCATGGGGAGGCAAACTCACCACAAAAGAACTGCGCGAGCTTTCAGCTCTTTGCAAAAGCACTTCAAAGGCGAAAGCATCCTTTGGATTGGACGACATCAAGAAATCCTTGAAGGTTTATATTGCCGATGAATCCAAACTTGCATCAAAGCCGACCTATCCCATCAAAGATATGGATGACTTGATGGCGGTGATGTCGAGAGGCCGGTATGCAACCGGCAACAGCAGGGTGGTATTTTTTGACGGGAGCACAAACCGCAAGGTTGGTGAAATTCCTACAAAACACGCGCCTCACATGCTCGATTATCACCCCACTGATCCACGCTGGGCATACGTCAAGACCGACTCAGGCGTCGTGTATAAGTTAGACCTGTATTCCATGCGCGCCGTCAGAAGCATCCAGACCGGTTTTAATGGACCCGCTCTCGCTGTTTCAAGGGATGGCCGTTATGTTATGGCAGGCGCCTACATCCCCAATACAGCAGTAATCCTCGATTCCAAGACACTTGAGCCTGTCAAGTTCTTAGCGCTGAAAGGGATAGATCTGGACGGCAAAATGGTGGAGTCTGATTCCGGAATGATCACCGGCACTCCTTTTGCGGACTATCTTGTTGTAGCCTTGGAGAACTCCGGTCAGGTATGGGTCATCGATTACAGCAAACCTGATATGCCTGTCACCAAGATCAAAAATGTGGGCCGCCATCTGCACGATGCAATATTGTCACCGGATGGCCGTTATGTTATGGTTGCTTCTTATGGGGACAGCACCTTCCCGGTCGTTGATTTAAAAGAGAAAATCGTTGTAAAAAAGATTCCCGGGGGGTGCGTCCCCCACGTGGGTTCGGGAGCTGTTGTTAAGGTCAAGGGCCGAACCCTTGGAATAGGTACAAACATAGGCAGTTGCGACAACACGGTTGTCACCGTATGGGATCTGGACACCTGGGAAGTGGTCAAGCAGATACCGGTTATGGGACCGACTGAATCACCTGCGGCTCACCCCGAGGCCCCTTATATAGCCGTTGATATCGTGGGTACCGGTCCAGATGCCGGAAAAATGCAGTTCATAAACAAGGAAACCCTCGAAGTGGTCAAGACCATAGATGTGGGTGGTCATTCCCACTTTGCGGAATACACGGCCAATGGCAAGTATCTCTATGTGAGCGCGGGATACCAGGGGGATAAGATAGTAATATACAAATCCGATACCCTTGCAAAGGTAAAGGAATATCCCATGCAGGTCCCTGCAGGGATATTCTCACATGTTCGCCCGAAGATCGTTGCCGTTGGATTGGAAAAATCCCAATAATTAAAACAAATGAGCAATATGTATGAGGGTGGGGTCTCTTATCCAAGAGCCTCCACCCTGTCATGTTTCAATGCTCCCTGATGAATTTGTTGAGATGAACTTTGTGGGCTTGTGTTGAAATATCAAAAAAATAACCGGCCGCGCCTTTTCACAAAAAAGGTCGCGTGCCTTTTATCCATCATAACACTATTTGTGTTTCCCGGGTTCCTTTCAGGAGCAGAACTGGAGGACGAGTGGGCGGCAAGGCAGGTCTATCTGGAAAACTGCGCTGCCTGCCACGGGTTTGACAGGACGGGATTCATTGGTGTTTCCCTGATTCCTGCAAACCTTACACCATTGAGCCAGGCCGCGATCCGATCCCTGATGAGACATGGAATATCAGACACGTTGATGCCCTCCTGGAGTTGCAGGCTAACCATGAAACAGTTGCGGCAATTATCCAGTTATTTAAAGGAAATGCCCGCTGAAACCACCAAAAAAATACAGGTCGGGGCCGACGGCGAATTGGAGGTCCTTGAAAACACCACCATCGCGAATGATGACAAACGGCTCGACAGAGGTCGCTCCCTTTTTGATAATTATTGCATGGGATGTCATCATCCCCAAATAGAAGCCTTTGGCCCTTCCTATAGGGATATCGCTAACAGAAGGGATATCAGCGCCATTATGGGGCAGATCAAATTCCCTTACACCAACAGCAGAATTCTCGGTTATACTGACCAGACAATGCCTAAGTTCGATCTGACGGACAAGGAAATAAGAGATCTTGGCGCATATGTTTACCAATTTCGGAGTTCAAGATAACCAGAGGGCAAACACCTATGTTGAGAATAAGCAGACTTCTTAAGGGGGTGTATTATCCCGATTCCAATGGCAAAACACATGGAAGATCGGGGATTGTTGTCATATGGAATTTGACCAATCGCTGCAATCTGGCATGCCCTCATTGCTATGCTGATGCTAAATCAAGGGTAAAAACAGATGAATTGAGCACCCGGGAGGCGATAAGGGTAATCGATGATTTAGCGAGAAAGAAGGTGCTGGTGTTAATCTTATCCGGTGGTGAGCCGATTTTGCGCCAGGACTTGTATGAATTGGCCAAATATGCAAAGGAAAAGGGCATATCATGTGCCCTTTCCACCAATGGAACACTGATCAATGAGTCACATGTCAAAAAAATTCTGGAAAGTGGGATCGGTTATGTGGGCATAAGCCTTGACGGGATTCAGGAAAAACATGATGAATTTCGCGGCAGACAGGGGGCTTATGGGGCCTCTCTCGAGGCTATTCGGCTCTGTCGCGATGCAGGGATCAAGGTTGGGCTTCGCGTGTCACTGACCTCCTACACAGCCTCGGAATTGCCCCGGATATTCCATTTGTTTGAAGAAGAGAAACTTGTAAAACTCTACATCTCTCATATGAATTATTCCAATAAAGCCGCGAGGCACATTGCCTTAGATCCGGTTAGAACACGGGAGAGCATGAGTTTTGTCATCAGGAAGGCTATGGAGTATCTTAAAGACACCTCCTTTTCTCGGGAGATCGTTACGGGAAATAATGATGCAGACGCGCCTTTTCTCTTTTTATCCATTCAAAGGGAGGATCCGGACCATAGCAAAAAAACCTACGCTCTTTTAAAAAAAACGGGGGGCAACGGCTCAGGAGTTCGATTAGCGAATATTGACCCTTGGGGAGCGGTTCATCCCGACCCCTTTTGCAGAAACATCACCCTTGGCAATGTCAGAGAAAAATCTTTTAATGAAATCTGGTCTCATCCCGGACATTCCCTTATACATTCATTGAGGGAACGGAATATGCCTTTCAACGGTCGCTGTGGGGATTGCGGGTTTATAGAACTATGTGGCGGAAACTCTCGCGGAAGGGCTTTCGCCCACCACGACGATTGGTGGGGTTCAGATCCGTCGTGCTATTTAAGTAATGAAGAAATCTCAATGCAATAGCTGGTATTGGAGCGTATGATGAAGCGATATCTATGGATTTCCATATGGTTTATAATAGTCAGCCTTTTTTATTCCCCTTCCATGGGCGCGGACCGATGGGGGACAGGCGCTTTGCTGGTAATCGTTGAGCGAGAAAACTCCAGTGTCGTTATTGTGGATTCCCTCACCAACAAAATCCTGGGGCGCATATCCGATCTCGGGCTCTTACACCATGCGACGGTTTCTTTCTCGCACGACGCACGCTACGCTTATCTTGTCTCTCGCGACGGTTGGCTCAATAAGCTTGATCTTCTCACCATTAAGCGGGTGGCAAGGATAAGAGTAGGTGAGAGCTCCATAGGTCTGGCCGTAACACAGGACAACCGATTCGTGGCAGTAACCAACTATAAACCTGCTGATGTGAAGATAGTCGATGCCGAGACCTTCGCCATCGTCCATACGATCCCCGCCTATAAAGAAGTAGAAGGTAAAAAGGTCTATTCAAGGACCTTAGGCATGGTGGATGCCCCGGGAAATCTCCTCGTTTTCTCCCTGATGGATGTGGACGGCATCTGGGTTGTGGACGCGGATCAAAACGATTTCCCTGTTATCAAGAAGTTCTGGAATATAGGGAGAATGCCTTATGATGCCTTGCTCACGCCAGACGGTCGATATTATATAGCAGGCCTTTACCACTCCCGGCACTTGGCAATGCTTGATACCTGGACCCTTGATAAGATCCAGAAGATTTCCCTCAAAGACCCTTTGAAAAAAACGCCGAAGAAGGGAATGAGGAAGGTCCCCCATCTGGAGGGGTGGGCCATGGGCAATAATCTTCTCTTTGCTCCGGTGGTAGGGGAGGAGCGTTTGACGGTCTATGAGTTTGGGTCCTGGAAGCTGATAAAGTCCATTGACTTAGCAGGTATTCCCATGTTCGCCATGTCCTGCCCGGGCGGTCGTTATATATGGGTCAACTTCGCCGGCCCGAATCATAGATTTGTACAGGTTATAGACTCGTTGAAAATCGAGGTTATAAAGACCCTGGAAATTGGTGACAGGGTTTTTCATATGGGATTCTCCCCCAAAGGAAACCGCATTTATTTGTCGTCCTACAAAGAAAATAAGGTGGTTGTCATAGACACCAGGAATTTTCAAATAATAAAGGAAATCCCTGTACGCAACCCTTCCGGAATATTCTCCTCTGTAAGGGCTCATATATTGGGTTTGTAAGAATACTCTACGATACAAGTTTCCCTGACCATAACGCCTCACGAAAGAGCTGCAACGGTAGGACTTCCAAACGAGATTTCAGGCCTTTTGGTGGGCTCTCTAAGTCAATTTCTGGATAGATCGTGGACGGAGGCACTCCTAATGTCCAATTGCCACAGGTTCTTCAAACACCATTTTCAGACGGTCTTTTCCCTCGAACCTCTCTTCGTAGATCTTATCAAGGGACCCGATTCCCGAGGGTTGGGCAGCGAACCGGGCGTCCTCCTCAACCACGAAAAGATACGGCCAGAAGCTCTTACAGACCTCGTTAAGTGGTTGATTAGTTGAGTGGTTAAGTCGTTATTATTATGAACTTTTGTGTCATTTACGCAGAAATTGGACACTCGGAAAATTCAGGAATTTAGGAATTTAGGAATTTAGGAATTGAAATCTGAATTATTTCCTTATCTTAATCCCTCAATACCTTTGGGGGAAATCC
>JAOZQV010000359.1 GCA_029932035.1 Deltaproteobacteria bacterium
GGATAAACCGGAAAAGCGCCTAAAGTTGATGTTTGTTTTTCATTCGATGTTGGACGTTCATCTTTTATACCAGGGTTGATGAATATAAAAAAACGCGACTAAAACGGCCAGGTCTTCCAGTATATCTTCGTCCTTATCCAGAAGCCATATAAGCCTAAGGGTTCAAACACAACGAGTAAGATGATAATCAGGCCAAAAATAATACTTGCGATATTGGGAAGCCCTGCAAGATTCATCCATCGCTCTGAAAACGATATTAACACCGCCCCTAAATAAGGGAGTTCCTGGACCTTGTCTAACACCAACAAGAGCCATGTCATAACAATCCCACCCATAATGGAGCCTAAAATAGAACCCAAGCCCCCTACAATCACAAAGGCTAAGAAATAGATGGAAAGGATGAAATTAAAGGAACTTGGATTGATGAAACCGAGGAGGAAGGCCATCAGTCCACCGGCTACGCCCGCATAAAAAGCGCTGACTGCAAAGGCCAGGGTCTTGTAAAGGGTCAGGTTCACACCCATGGTCTCGGCTGCAATGTCACTGTCCCGGATGGCAATAAAAGCCCTCCCCACCCTTGTTTTCATCAGGTTCCGAGCCGCAAAAATCAAGAGAAAGGCTATGGTGACAATCACGAAATAGAGTCGCCTGTCCGTATCTATAGCAAAGGGGCCTAATGAGAGATCAGGGACTTCAAGGCCCATCCTCCCACCAAAGACCTGCCATCGCCCGATCACCTGGGTTATGGCCATGCCAAAACCCAACGTGGCAATGGCCAGATAAGGCCCTTCTAACCTCAGGGCCGGCAAACCTAAGATAAAACCGAAAAATGCGGCAATAAGAGCGCTGCATACCAGAGCCAGGAGGAAGGGGAAATGCAGGTTGGTCATTAGGAGGACAGTGCCATAGGCGCCGATGGCAAAAAATCCGGCATGACCTAAGGATATCTGCCCGGTATATCCCACAAGGATGTTCAATCCCACGGTGACAATGACATTGATGGCCATATAGTTGATCATATAGATATGATAGTTGGGGAGCAAAAAGGGCAAGGTGGCGAGAGAGGCTATGAGCATAATGAACCAGAACCAGAGGATCTTACTATCTAAAAGTTGAATATCCTCGTAGTAATCCCTCTTCATGTCCATAGTCTGGTTCTCCTAAATTCTTAGATCCGGCACTCAGGGCTTGCCTTAAAAATCATTTTTAGACCACTTTGTCAAGTAGCTTTTTGTAATAAATCCCGATCTCCCCCATCAGAGGAGAACCTTTTCCCATCATATTCAATTGCATTATTTTGAAATTGATCTTCTTGATCTGACGATATTTCTCCTTTTCATCCGGTATATTATCCAACATATCCTCCATCTGCCGGATATCTTTTCTAAGCTGGAGTTCAGGGGGAAGGCAGTCTGCATTTTTCAGGATCTTATGGGCTAAGCGCATGTCTTCGGGAATATGACTATCGTCTTCGATATTGATCGGCTCGCCATGACCGGGAAGGTCATTAAAATCCCCCCTCTCCTGGGCCTCCTTGATTCTCTTTTCCGCAATTTTTTGAAAAACAAACATAATACTCCACCATCCAAGGAAGCTGTCCGAGATCAGCCTTTTATATATGGTTACCCCCGCCATTTCAAGCAAATGCACACGAAAACCTCAAATATCCAGATTGACAAGCAAAATGCTATTCCATATTCCCTCTGAGTAAAGTGGTCTAAAATAAAAACATGCATTGATCTGGCTGTTTTGCGCGAGCCCTAAGGGTTTTCTCCCGTGCGAAACACCTGCCCGTACACGTTTATGTTTACGAACAAATAGTGCTGCACTGGAGCTTTAGCTTTGAAATTAGTTTACGGCATTGCATGAATACCGACTTTTTAAGGCCTGCGGAATAATTTGTTAAATCCCGTCCGAAATTTATTCATCATTGCTTTTGATCTACCTTCTGTCTCAGGCTTTTTCCCAGGAAGTGAATGTGCGCGGCTCCACTGGCTCAGGTACAATTCTCGCTCCGCTTTCCAGCGTTTTTTATCCCAGGGCAAAACCGGAGTGCAGAGCTTTTGAATCCGTCCCAGATATATCTTGCCGCCCCGGGGAAGGAGAAGACCTATCCTGACCCGGCGCAGCATGAGATCTGAAAGATGCCTGATATTTTCATTTTCGGCTGTATATGGCAGTTCCGCCCAGAGGGTGTGCGTGCCTGGAATTCTTTCAAGGTCTTCATGCCGGGCATTCCGAACAATTTTATATGCTGCCTTGCCATAACGCCCAAGGAGGTTTTGCCATGCTTTCTTGGAAAGTCCGAAATCCTGTTCCGGTATCAGGGGTTTCCATGAAAAACCCGGCTCGTCCCGTCTCGGGATTTTAACGTCCGGCAGAAATGCTTTTGCAGCCTTTAGTGTGTCTATGGCGAGCTTGCGAAAAGTAGTAAGTTTGCCTCCTGTAATAGTTACAAGTCCCTTATCAATCCATACAACATGCTCACGTGATTCCTCTGAAGGGGCAAGATTTCCTTCGCTGAGTACCGGTCTGACCCCGGCAATTGTCGAAAGACAATCATCTGTAGTAATATTGAGGGACGGAAATATGTTGTGGAGGGCTTCCATCAGGTATGATACTTCCTCTCTGGTTATGACCGGCTCGATTGAGAGATCTCCCATGTGATCAAGGTCTGTGGTCCCCACTATCACCGCACCCTCCCACGGCACCATAAAGACCGATCTCTTATCAGACGGGTGGGTAAAACTTACGGCCTGGTGTACCGGAAGAATTTCAGTTGAAAAGATCATATGGCTCCCGCGCAGGGGACGCAAATGAAGGTCTTTTTTTGGTGAAGGATGCAGAGATTCGGCCCAGCATCCTGTGGCGTTTATCACAAGAGGGGCAAAAACAGACCTTCTTTCATCGGTTTCAACATCTCTGAGAGTAATTCCTGCGACTTCACCCTCTTTATTCCGGTTTACAGATTCTGCAAATGTGTAATTTAATGCAACACCGCCCGATTCAACAGCTTCATTTATCAGACGCAGCACCAGTCTGGCATCGTCAACCTGGGCATCAAAAAACATAAAACCGCCTGTAAGACCTTTTTGATCTATATGGGGGATCTTTTCAGTAAATTCCTTTGTGCCGAGAAATTTGTGATACCGCTTTTTTGCGATAAGGTCGTATATGGAGAGGCCGGCCTCAAGTGTCCACTTTCCCGGTCCCCGGCCCTTGTATACAGGCACCAGGAATTCAAGGGGCTCTACAAGTCCTGGAGCTTCCGAAAGAAGTCTTTCACGTTCCCTTACCGCATCCCGTGTAAGGGATATGCGTCCCTCTTTCAGATACCGGAGCCCGCCGTGCACAAGTTTTGAGGAACGGCTTGATGTTCCCCATGCAAAATCCTGCTGCTCAACAAGAAGCGCTTTCAGGCCCATCTTGATTGTTTCATGAAAAATGCCCGCGCCGGTAATACCGCCGCCGATTATTATCAGATCCAGGTTTTCCTTCAAATCTTTCATAAATTATTTCCCTTCAAGCTTTTCCATAAATCGATACTCTTTTTCATGGTTGCGTCAACAATGCGTTCTATCCCCTTTCCCCCGCTCCGGATATTTTTATACATTTCAAGGTAAAAACTCCGGGAACTTCTTCTTGCTTCCTCCATTTGAAAGTACAGGGCTCCAAGCATTTCATACATTGATAAAAAATCATTAAAAATAAAGGTATAAACAGGGTTATGCGAATACCTGGCCATTGAAATCTGAAGGTTCCAGTCAAACCGCGTGAAAATCATTGCATCGTCTTCAATGGTCTTTGCCTGTTCGAGAATCCCAAGAAGAGCCTCGGGCTCATTAGCAGCAGCGAGGCGGGCTATTGGCGGAAGAAGAGTGCTTCTTACCTCGAGGAGGTGGATCACAAAATCATCCGGGAGAAAATCAGAATATTTTGAAAGAATGCTGAGCAGCCCCATTCCGCCATTTTCCCAAAAGCTATTGACCTTTGTCGGTTTTCCCTG